>JBEGRZ010000010.1:0-29217 GCA_041180115.1 Actinomycetota bacterium | reverse complement strand
GCCGCTCCTAAGGCCGCTCCTAAGGCCGCTGCAAAGCCTGCCGCTCCTAAGGCTGCACCTAAGGCCGCTGCAAAGCCTGCCGCTCCAAAGGCTGCACCTAAGGCCGCTGCAAAGCCAGCTGCTAAGAAGGCTGCTCCAAAGAAGAAGTAATTCTTTAGCTAAAGAAAACCCCGTCGAATTACTCGGCGGGGTTTTTTGCTACCACGTAGTCGATGGCTGATTGCAGAGTTGGATGCTCGAATTTAAAGCCGGTCGCCAGCAGTTTGTCTGCGGTCATTTTCTGATTGCAGAGCAGCAGTTCGTCTGCCGCCTCGCCGATCAACATCCTCATCGCAAAAGCAGGAACCTGAACCAGGGTTGGTCGGTGGAGTGCTTTTCCGAGACCCCGCACAATTTCGGTGCAGGTTGCATGCTCGGGTGCGGTTAGGTTGAAAGCTCCCTTAGCTTGTTGGTTCTCGATTAGATGAATGATCGCTCTGGCTTCATCTCTCAGAGAAATCCAGGCCCACCACTGCTTACCCGAACCGAGCGGCCCACCGATTCCAAGTTTGATGAGCGGAAGAAGTTTTCCAAGTGCACCAAGCCTGCGGCTCATGACCATCGTGGTACGAACCAGGACGACACGAGTTTGTGCCTGAACCGCAATCGCCTCCCACTCTGCGGCCAAATCGGAGAGGAAACCAGTTCCCTTAGGGCTGCTTTCGGTTGCAGCCTCACGGCCAGTGTCGCCGTAGAAACCGGATGCAGATCCACTGACCAAAACCTTTGGCTTTTCTTCCGCGGCATTGATTGCCGCAACGATGTTGCGGGTGGTTTCGAGTCTCGATGAAATCAGTTCGTCCTTGTACTTTTTCGTCCAAGGGATTTTTCCAGTCGTTGCACCGGCCAGGTTGATCACGGCGTCGAACTTAGACATCTGTTCGCCGGTGAGTTTTTCACCGCGACCAAGTGACTCGGTTTCGTGGCCGAGGGCATCAAGCTGTTTTCTAAGTTCAGTACCAACCAGGCCGCTTGCTCCAGAAATCAGAACGCGCATGATTAGTTGAATTCGTCTGGGTTAGGTCCGAGGCGCATTCCCGAATCGAGGGAAGCGATCGAAATCATTTCGGTCTCGGTCAGTTCAAAGTCGAAGACGCTGAAGTTTTCGATTAGGCGAGCCTTGTGGGTCGTTTTTGGGATGACCAGGTTGCCCATCTGAAGGTGCCAGCGCAGAATAACCTGGGTGACGCTCTTGCCGATCGTTTCCGAAATGCGAACCAGCACTTCATTGTTGTTGTGCCCGGCTCTGGCCAGCGGTGACCAAGCTTCGGTGAGAACGCCGTGGCGCTTGTTGGCGGCACGAACCTCTGACTGCTGGAAGAACGGGTGAAGTTCAACCTGGTTAACAACCGGCTTGATGCTGGCGTTCGCAACTAAGCGGTCTAGGTGATTCGGCTGGAAGTTGCTGACCCCGATGTTCTTGACCAAGCCCTGGTCGTAAACCTTTTCGAAGGCCTTCCAAGTGTCGAGGTAGAGGTCCTTGGCTGGGGCTGGCCAGTGGACGAGGAGAAGGTCGATGTATTCCAGGTCGAGCCGGCTAAGTGATTCATTGATGGCGCGGATTGATTCGTCATAGCCCTGGCGATCGTTCCAGATTTTGGTGGTCACGAATACTTCGCTGCGGTCGATTCCAGAGGCGCGGACACCCTGCCCAACCTCGGTTTCGTTTCCGTAAAGGGCAGCGGTGTCGATTCGGCGATATCCAACCTCGATGGCGTCGCACATCAGTTTGACCGCTTCGTCCTGGCCAACCTTGTATACGCCAAGGCCGAGCTGCGGGATGGTGTTGCCGTTATTCATCTGGAGTTCCATATCTCTATCTAACTCCAAGGACCGAATACGCTATTCCACTCCTCGATCGTTCGCTCGTCAATTAGACCGGCAACTTCGAATGGGTCTTGATCTAGAAGTTCGTTCAGGGACTCGATGCTCTCTGCCTTCCAGATCAGCAAAGCGGCAGGTCGGTGAACGAGTGGACCGCTAGCGAGCAGTTTGCCTGCATTGAATTGTTCACCTAGCCACTCGCGGTGAGCTGGGCGGACCTGACCGATTGTTTCCACGTCGTCGATGTAGTGATAGGTGACTACGAAATTGCTCATTTCTGCTCTCCTAGAACTGGGTTGAAACGGTAGGTGGCAAGTGCTGAGACCACGGCGAGTAACCCGGTTGCGCCGGTGACCCACCAGGCTGCTACAGGGGCAACATGGTCAATCAAGATTCCGGCGACGGCAGCGCCAAGCGAGTAACCGAGCAGCTGGGCGGTGTTGTTCCAGCCATAGGCCTCCGCGCTGTCAGCCTGATTGAACGTTAGAGCAATCATGCTCGCGATGGTTGCGAACGAAGGTGCCACACCGATACCTACTACAAACCAACAGATGGTGATCCACACCAAATCGGTTGGGTTGATAAAGACGGCGGCGAACCCAACCATGGTGACGCTCAGGAACTTCAGCAAGGCCCATTTGGTCTTGGCTCGGTGTCCGAACGCGAAACCACCGACCATCGAACCAACCGAAAGCACTGCGATGACGATGCCGGAATCACGCATACCTAAAACGGCAACCGTCCCAACATCGGCGGCACCAAAGCTGGCGACGAGCATGCTGTTGATCAGTACCGAAGCAATTGTGATTGGCTTGCGTAAGACTCCACCGAGACGGCGCTTGCTCCTTGGAATATTCATTCCTGCAATTTCAGGGTTGCGCGCAAACAGGTAGGTTCCCAGTAACTGAACGGTTGCCATTACGGCAACGGCTGCAGTGGTGCTGTAGGTGGCAGAAATCATGGTGGCCAAAACCGGACCGATGACCCAAAGGATTTCCTGAAGTGTCGCATCGAGCGAGAACAGGTGCGCGGTCTGGTTTTTGGTGATCAGGCTCGGGTAGACAGCTCGGGCAACCTGCTGAATCGGTGGCGAGCTGAAACCAACCACGGCACAGGCTATGACGGTGAAGATTTCTGGGCCGCGGTAGAACGCGATGAACACCAGAGCCAGCGAGCTGATTGTGGCTGCTGTGGTGATTACTCTGGTTGGACCCCAGCCGCTCAAGCGTCTGGCAAGAAGTGGGCCACTGATTGCAGCGCCGATAGTCTCGGCGCCAAGCGCAATACCGGCGATGGTGTAGTTGCCGTAAATCGATTCGATGTGAAGCACAATCGCGAGGCTCATCATGCCAAATGCGAATCGTGCGAGAAGTTGAGTACCCATCACTCGGGTGACTCCTGGGCGGCTCAGAACGGCGTTGTAACTTGGCATAATCCACTTAGCCTACTCGGGCTAAATCCAAGATGGTAGCCACATGTGAATCTGCCAAAACGACAGCGGAGCGCTTATTCCCAGATAGAGCGGTAAGAAGAAGATTGTGAACCCTAGGGCGAAAACTCCGGCGTAAACCACCGCCCTGTGAGTGCGGTAGCGAATTGCCATCAGGGTTATGGCTAAAGCAATCCAAGGCTCGAATGAAACCGAATAAAACTGGAACGCGGTGCGCTCCGAGTAAATCAGCCACGGAACCCAGCCGGCCATGTAACCGGTCATTACCAAGACGCCTAGTTTGTCTCGATTTCGGAAAAACCAGGAAACCAGAAACCCGAGGGCGACGATTCCGCCCCACCACAGCACGGGATTCCCGATCGGGTTGATCGCGGTGGCGAAGCCGTCCTTTGATTCCCAGAAGAATGAGGTTGGGCGTAAGTCGGCCAGCCAGGTAATGGCCGGAGTCTCGTATGGGTGAGGGCTGGCGAGGTTTGAGTGGAACTGCCACATCTGTCGGTGGTAATCGATGAAGCTCCCGAGTACGTCGTCCTCGCGGTAACCCCAGCCCCTGGTCACAAACCAGCCGGTCCAGGTTGCTAGGTAGGTGAGAACGAGGGTCGGGAGGGAAACCAGCGCCACCCAAAACTTCTTGAACCCTGCGTGTAACAGGTAGTAGCCGAGGAATACTGCGAAAAAGGCTAGTGCGGTCCATTTGATGCCAGCACCGGCGCCAAACACCACGCCGAGCATCAGGAAGAGCCGCCAAGGCTTCTCTTGATCGAGTGTCTTTAGAAAGAACCAGAATCCAAGCAGGATGAAGAACGAAACCAGCCCATCCAGAATTGCGGTTCTGGAAATCACTATCGCCTGACCATCGATGGCAAGCAGGAATGCGGGCAGGAGCGCCCAACGCTTGGAACCGAAAAGTTTTAGGGCAATCAGGTAGAGCAGCCAGACCGAGGCGATTCCGGCCAGGGCGGGGATGATTCGCCAACCAAGCGGGTTCGCAGAACCAAACACCTGCATGCCAAGCCCGATGAGCCACTTGCCGAGAGGGGAGTGAACCACGAATTCTGGTGCACCGGTGACACCGGAAAAGTCACCGGTTATGAATTGGTCGTTTACATCCTTTGTCCACTGCAGTTCGTGACCGGCCTGCCAAAGGGTGAATGCATCTTTGACGTAGTAGGTTTCGTCGAAGACTAGAGACTTGGGGTAGTCGAGGTTTGTAAGGCGCAGTAGCGCGGCCAAAACTAGCACCGGGTAAACCCCGAACCGGTCAGCAATAGACCTAAAGAGCTGAATCAGACGCACAAGCCAATGCTATTTGTGAAAATACAAGGGTGATCATTCTTGCTGCAACCCCAATTGGCAATCTGGCAGATGCCTCCTCACGTTTAGTGGAGGCTCTGGAGAGCGCCAAATTTATTGCGGCCGAAGATACCCGAACAACCTTGAAGTTGGCGCAGGCTCTGGGGATCCACTTGAATGCCAAGTTGTTCAGTTTAAACGAGCAGAATGAAGGTGCCCGCCTCGAACAGTTGGTTGCGTTGGCTAGCGAGGACGACCTGCTGGTAGTCAGCGATGCTGGAATGCCAACCGTAAGCGACCCGGGATTCCAACTGGTTCGAGCTGCTGTTGCCGCAAACATCCATGTAACTGTCATCCCAGGTCCTTCGGCCGTGATTTCTGCGCTCGCGGTATCGGGTCTAGCCACCGACCGCTTTACCTTTGAGGGGTTCCTGCCACGTAAGTCAGGAGAGCGAAAGAAGATCTTCACCGAATTGCAAGCCGAACGCAGAACCATGGTCTTCTTCGAGGCGCCACACCGTATTTTGGAAAGCCTCGAGGATGCGGCCTTCGTCTTAGGAAGCGATCGCAGGGCTTCGGTCAGTCGAGAGTTAACCAAGAAGTACGAGCAGACCGTTCGAGGTAGCCTCGCCGAGCTCATCGATTGGTCCAAGGGTGAACCAAAGGGCGAAATGGTCCTGGTAATTTCCGGCAGCGAGGCGGTTGAAGTTTCAATCGAGAGCCTAGTTCCAAACGTTCTGAAGCTGGCTGCCGAAACCGGTTTGAAGCAGGCCGTCGCCGAGATTGCTAGCGCCTACGGTGTTTCGAAGTCGGAACTGTATCAAGCAAGCCTGGACGCCCGCGCTTAAGATAGAAGAATGCCTAACTCCCAGGAAAAGTCGTTCTATTCAACGACTCCAATCTTTTATGTGAACGATGCTCCGCACATCGGGCACGCCTACACGGAAGTCGCCACCGACGTTGTAACTCGTTGGCACGCTCAGCGTGGGGAGAAGGCGTTCATGCTGACCGGAACCGATGAGCACGGTGAGAAGATTCTGCGTACCGCAGCCACCAACAACACCTCGCCAAAAGACTGGGCCGACAAACTCGTAGCCGAGGCTTGGCTTCCACTTCTAGACACCATCGACATCCGAAACTCAGACTTCATTCGCACCACGGAGCCTCGTCACGAGAAGAATGTGCAGAAGTTCCTGCAGCACCTCTACGACACCGGTTTCATCTACCAGGGTTCTTACGAGGGTAACTACTGCGTCGGCTGTGAAGAATACAAGACCGAGGCAGACCTCGTTGATGGCGAAGGTGCCTTCGAAGGTCAGTACGTCTGTGCCATTCACTCCAAGCCGGTTGAGAAGCTCAAGGAAACCAACTACTTCTTCAAGCTGAGCGAATTCCAAGAACCGCTGCTTGACCTTTATGCGAGCCGCCCAGATTTCATTCAGCCAGACTCGGCTCGCAACGAGGTTGTCTCGTTCGTTCGTCGTGGCCTGGATGACCTTTCGATCTCTCGCTCAAAGGAGAAGTTCGACTGGGGTATCGATATCCCTTGGGACGACAGCCACATCACGTACGTGTGGTTCGACGCCCTTCTGAACTACATCACCGCCATCGGTTATGGCGAAGACGACGAAAAGTTCCAGTCGCTTTGGCCAGCTAGCCTGCAGGTTGTCGGTAAAGACATTCTTCGATTCCACGCGGTCATCTGGCCAGCCATGCTGATGGCTGCCGGTCTTCCGGTTCCTGGTCAGGTCTTCGGTCACGGCTGGCTACTGGTTGGTGGCGAGAAGATGTCGAAGTCGAAGCTGACCGGTATTGCACCTGAGCAGATCACCGAAACTTTCGGTTCGGATGCCTTCCGCTACTACTTCATGAAGGCCATTGCTTTCGGGCAAGACGGTTCGTTCTCGTGGGAAGACCTTTCGGCTCGCTACCAGGCCGAGCTTGCTAACGGTTTTGGAAACCTCGCATCTCGTTCGCTTGCGATGATCGGTCGTTACTTTGATGGCGTCGTCCCTGCTCCCGGCGATTACCAGGACGAAGACCGCACCGTCATCGAGATTGCTGCCAAGGCCGCTAAAGAAGCTGACGAGGCAATTGACAAAGTTGCGATTCAGGATGCGATTGCCAGCGTCTGGACTTTGGTTGATGCTCTGAACAACTACATCACCGTAACCGAGCCTTGGTTGCTGGCCAAGGATGAGGCAAAGCGCGAGCGTCTCGGAACCGTGCTCTACGTTTGCGCCGAAGGTCTTCGAGCTCTCTCGATTCTGCTGACTCCGGTAACCCCGAAGGCCACCGCAAAGCTCTGGGCTGCCGTAACCGGTGGTTCGCTCGGCTCGCTAGATGAAGCGCGACTCGAGACCGCCGGCGCCTGGGGGATTCTTTCCGCTGGCACCAAGATCGGTGAATTAGAGCCGCTGTTCCCTCGCATCGAAACCGAGACCGAAGGTAAGTAACTTGAGCAGCTATCCGCCACTTCCGGAGCCGCTCGAGGTTGCCTGCTACGACAACCACACCCACTTCGACATTGCTTACGGCGACGAAGCAATCAGCACCGAGGAACAACTGCAGCGAGCTGCCGCGGTTGGGATCAAGGGCGTGGTGCAGGTTGGTGTAACCCTTGCTACTTCTAAGTGGTCTGCCGAACTAGCGGCCAAGGACCCTCGTGTTCTGGCTGCCGTGGCACTTCACCCAAACGAAGCGCCCGAATATGGAAATCTTGCCAACCTAGACGCAGCGATCGCTGAGATTGCCGAACTCGCAACCCAGCCACGAGTTCGCGCGATTGGCGAGACCGGCCTCGACTTTTTTAGAACCGAGGGTGAAGAATCGCTCAGGCTTCAGCAGCACTCGTTCGAGGAACACATTCGTATTGCCAAGGAAAATGACATCGCTCTGATGATCCATGACCGCGAGGCTCACGACCAGGTAGTTGAAACCCTGTTCCGGGTTGGTGCTCCTGACAAGGTTGTCTTCCACTGCTACTCGGGCGACACCGACCTCGCAAAGATTTGCATCGACAACGGCTGGTACATGTCGTTCGCCGGAAACATCACGATCAAGCGCAACGAACATTTGCGCAACTCTTTGGCGATGGCTCCAAAGGAACTGATTTTGGTTGAAACCGATGCCCCGTTCCTAACTCCCGAGCCATTCCGCGGACGCCCGAACGCCAGCTACCTTGTTCCGGTTACGGTTCGCAAAATGGCCGAGGTGCGCGTTGTCGACGTGAACGAACTGAGCGCGCAGCTTGCCACCAATACCGAAGCCGTCTACGGCTCTTGGAGTAACTAATGGTTGAGCTTCTGGGTGGTGCTGACATTCGCAAACTTGCGGAGAGTCTGGATGTCACCCCAACCAAGAAGCTTGGTCAGAACTTTGTTACCGACCCAAACACGATTCGCAAGATTGTTGCCGCGGCTCACCTAGACGGTTCTGAGACCGTGGTGGAAATCGGCCCAGGTCTTGGCTCGCTAACCCTTGGACTACTCGAGGTTGCCAAGAAGGTCATCGCGGTTGAGATTGACCCGAAGATGGCAGCGGCAATCGAGAACACCGTTGCCACTCGGGCACCGGGTAAAGACTTCGCGCTCGTTGCAAACGACGCTCTAAAAGTCACCGAACTTCCAGCGGCTCCTGATGCACTGGTTGCCAACCTTCCTTACAACATCTCGGTTCCAGTGCTGCTTCACTTCATCGAGACCTTCCCATCGCTTCAAAAAGGCTTGGTCTTGGTTCAATCCGAAGTTGCCCATCGCCTGGCGGCAAAACCTGGCTCAAAGATCTACGGCAGCCCGAGCGCCAAACTGGCTTGGTTTGCCGAAAGCAACCTCGCAGGGAATGTGAGCCGCAATATCTTTTGGCCAATCCCGAACGTCGATTCGTCATTGGTTTACTTCGAACGCCGCAACACACCAATCGGCGACGAAACTCTAAGGCTCGAAACTTTCAAGGTTATCGATGGTGCGTTCTCCCAGCGCCGTAAGACCTTGCGCCAGGCATTGGCCGATTACGCCGGTAGCCCGGCAGCGGCCGAGACCCTGCTGGTTACAGCAGGCGTAAGCCCACAGGCTCGTGGCGAAGAACTTGGCATCGACCAGTTCGTGAAAATTGCCAAGGCGGCACTGGAATGAAGTTAGAACTCGAATACGATTTCGCCATCGAACAGGCCAGAATCTTCACGATCCTCTCGGACACGAACCAGTGGCCTGCGGAACTCGCCGGTCGTATTCTCAAAAGCCAGCCGAACGATCGCTTGCTAACAGCCCTGCCAGATTTCACCCGTCCGGAATTCAACTTTCACGCGCTGCGAAAAGGTACCCACCTGATCTTGGTTCACGACCTTATTCAAACCGAGCACGACCTAGACGTCTATGAAAAAGCTTGGACGGCTTGGTTCAACGAACTCACCGAACGGCTTAGCAATTGATCACCGCATCTGCTCCCGGCAAGATCAATCTCTACTTTGCGGTTGGCCCGAAGCTTGCGAACGGTTATCACGAGGTTTGCAGCGTCTATCTCGCTTTAAATCTTCGCGAAACCGTCACCGTTTCACACGCGGATGATTACGAGATTTCGGTAACGCCCGAAACTCCTGGTGTTCCACTGGATCAATCGAACCTCGTGGTGAAGGCAGCCAAGATTTTCACCGACGAACCACTCGCGATTCACATCGAAAAGCACGTTCCGGTTGCCGGTGGAATGGGTGGTGGTTCTGCCGATGCCGCGGCTGCGGCCCTTGCTGTTCAAACCCTGACCAGCCAGCAGACTAAAGACCTCACTCCGCTTGGCGCAGACGTTCCGTTCGCTGCCATGGGCGGACTGGCACTCGGTGTTGGCGTTGGCGAGAAGCTGACCCCAATCAGCGCAACACTTGAACTTCACGTGGTGCTAATCACCAACGAAGGTGGACTCTCAACCCCAGCCGTTTACTCCAGGCTCGATGAACTGCGCGAAGCGGCCAACCTGACCCCAAGCGAAAACCCGATCGCCCCAGCCGAACTAATCGAAGCACTTGATAAGGGCGACCTCGGAACCGTTGTTCACCACATCCACAACGATCTGCAATGGGCAGCCCTAGACCTAAAACCAGAACTACAAGAAACCATCGACCGCGCAATTGCCGCCGGTGCACTAACCGCAAACGTCAGCGGCTCCGGCCCAACCGTCTTTGCCATAGCCGAGTCAGCCGAGCACGCGAACCAAATCGCTGCAGCTTTTGGCGACCGAGCGATCGTGACTTCCGGCCCATCGGCTGGCGCCAGAATCGAGAACTAGTGGCGCACCTGCTCGGCGCGGAAACCATCAGCCTTGAGTTTCCAACCAAAACCGTTTTCAACGAGGTAACCATCGGCCTCGACGAAGGTGACCGTATCGGTGTGGTCGGTCGCAACGGCGACGGTAAGTCAACGCTTCTCAAACTTCTCTCCAAAGAACTCACCGCTGACTCAGGTCGAGTTACCCATCGCGGCGGACTGAAGGTTGGAACACTCAGCCAGGTTGACGAATTCAATGACACTGATTCGATCGGCTCGGTCGTAGTTGGCGAAAGGCCTGAGCACGAATGGGCTGGCGATCCAAAGGTTCGCGATGTGATTGCCGGTCTACTCGGAGACCTCGACTGGGGAAAGACGGTTGGTGAACTTTCCGGTGGTCAGCGTCGACGTGTGGCTCTAGCCGCACTGCTGGTTGGCGACTGGGACGTACTGATGCTCGATGAACCAACCAACCACTTAGACGTTGAGGGTGTGGCCTGGTTGGCCGAACACCTAAACACCCGCTGGAACAAGGCTCAGGGTGGTCTGCTCGTGGTCACTCACGACCGCTGGTTCCTAGATGCCGTGTGTAATCTCACCTGGGAAGTGCACGATGGAATTATCGAGCCGTTCGAGGGTGGTTATGCCGCCTACATTCTGCAGCGAGTCGAGCGTGACCGCTCGGCAGCCGCCAGCGAAGCCAGACGCCAAAACCTGATGCGCAAAGAGTTGGCTTGGTTGCGCAGGGGAGCGCCGGCCAGAACCTCCAAGCCCAAATTCCGTCTCGATGCCGCCGCCGAACTCATCGCCGGCGAACCTGCTCCGCGCGATTCGGTGGCTCTCAGCAAGCTGGCAACCACGCGCCTTGGCAAAGACGTGCTTGACGTTGAAGACATGTGCTTCGAATATGAATCGAAGCAGATTCTCCACGATGTCACCTGGCGCCTTGGTCCTGGTGATCGAGTCGGACTCGTCGGAGTGAATGGTGCTGGCAAGACCACGTTGCTGAAACTTTTAACCGGCGAACTAAAACCAACCGGTGGCCGCATCAAGCGCGGCAAGACCGTGCAGGTCGCCGTGCTGAGCCAGACGGTTTCCGAACTTGATGAGTTCGAGAACGAACGAATCTACGAGCTTATCGCCAGAGAGAAGACCTTCTTCGTAGTAGATAAGCAAGAAGTTTCAACCACCCAGCTAGTTGAGCAGCTCGGCTTTACCAAGGCACAGTTGCAGACCCCTATTGGTGAACTCTCCGGCGGTCAGCGTCGTCGTCTGCAGTTCCTTCGCTTACTCTTTGGTGAACCAAACGTGCTGATCCTTGACGAACCGACTAACGATCTGGACACCGACATCCTGGCCGCGATGGAAGACCTGCTCGACAGCTGGCCTGGCACCCTGATCGTGGTCAGCCACGACCGCTATTTACTCGAACGTGTTACCGACCAGCAGTACGCGCTGCTTGGTGATGGCAGTCTTCGCCACCTAACCGGCGGCGTCGACCAGTACCTGAAACTCAGAGCCGCGAGTCTCGGCAGCAAGCCGGTTGAAAAACCAGAAGTCAAAACCGAAAGCACCAAACTTTCTGGCGCCGAGGTTCGCGAGGCAGAGAAGAACCTGGCGAGAATCGAACGAGCCCTGGAGAAGTTGGCCACAGACGAAGCGGCCCTTCACATCCGCATGGCCGAAACCGATCAGAGTGATTTCGGCAAACTTGGCGAATTGGTCAAGGAGCAGAGTCTCTTGAACGAGAAACGCGATGATTTAGAGGCTCAGTGGCTCGAAACTAGCGAATCTCTCGGATAGTTTCTGGCAGACTTGAGGTTACGGGTTTAGACCCGTGGTCCGCTCTAGTGTAATGGCAGCACGACGCTCTTTGGAGGCGTTCGGTATAGGTTCGAATCCTATGGGCGGAGCGTAAAGGAGAGTCATGGCTGATCACAGTTTCGCGGTAATCGTGCTCGCGGCTGGCGCTGGTACTCGCATGCGTTCTGCCACTCCAAAGGTCATGCACGAGCTGGCTGGTTTGCCACTTCTCGGCCACGCACTTTCCACCGCAACCGCACTTGGTGCCGAGCACGTAGCAGCCGTGGTTCGCCACGAGCGTGAGCAAATAGTGGAATACATAAAGGCTTTCTACCCAACCGCTCTAATTGCCGACCAGGACGAAATTCCTGGCACCGGTCGCGCGGTTGAGTGTGGTCTAGAGGCACTTCCTAGTGACTTCAACGGAACCGTCGTGGTCACCAGTGGTGATGTTCCACTCCTCGATGTTGCAACCATCCAGGCAATGGTTGAAAGCCACGTATCAGAGGGTTACTCGGCAACGGTTCTTTCGGCTCGTGCTGGCGACCCAACCGGCTACGGACGAATCGTTCGCGACAGCAACGGAGAATTCCTTGGCATCGTGGAACACCGCGACGCGGGCGAGGTGGAACTTGCCATCAACGAGATCAACGCGGGTGTTTACGTCTTTGACGCCGCATCACTTCGCAGCAAGCTTGCAGGGCTTGGTATGGAGAACTCGCAACACGAGAAGTATCTAACCGATGTTGTGGCGGCCCTTCGTTCCGAGAACCAGAAGGTTCAGGCGGTTGCCACCAGCGACAACTGGCTGGTTGCCGGTATCAACGACCGCGTTCAGCTGGGCGAAGTAACCGCCGAGCTAAACCGCAGGCTCTGCGCCGCTTGGCAGCGCGCCGGTGTGACGATTCTGGACCCAAGCAGCACCTGGCTAGACATCACGGTTTCGCTTGCCGAAGATGTGACCATCCTGCCTGGCACGATTCTCAAGGGCTTCACCTCGGTAGGCCGTGGCTCGACCATCGGCCCTGAGGTTCAGATGACCGACACCCAGGTTGGCGAGAACGCCAAGGTGGTCAAGTCTCACGTCACCACTTCGAAGATTGGTGATGGAGCCAGCGTTGGTCCATTCGCTTACCTTCGCCCTGGCACCGACCTAGGCGCCGATGGCAAGATCGGAACCTTCGTGGAGACCAAGAACGCCAAAATTGGCGCAGGGTCAAAGGTTCCTCACCTTTCGTACGTTGGAGATGCCGAGATTGGTGTTGAATCCAACATCGGCGCAGGCACGATTTTCGCCAACTACGACGGCGTGAACAAGCACCGAAGCGTAATCGGTTCACATGTTCGCACTGGCTCGCATAACACCTTCGTCGCGCCAATTACTATTGGAGATGGAGCCTACACGGCTGCCGGAACCACAGTGCGAAAAGATGTGGCTGCGGGCGACCTCGGAATGAACGTCACCCCACAGCGAAACATTGCGGATTGGGTACTTCAGCACCGTCCAGGTACCAAAGCAGCGGAAGCTGCCGAGAACACAAAAAACTAAGCGCAGGAGCCATTAGGTGAGCAAGATAACTATCAACGGACAGAAACGACTTGCCATCCTTAGCGGTCGCGCTCACCCGGAACTAGCCCAGGAAGTCGCCAGGCTGCTCGGCACCGACCTAATCCCAACTACCGCCTACGACTTCGCCAACGGAGAAACCTTCGTTCGCTTCGAAGAGAGCGTTCGCGGTGTTGACGCCTTCGTTATCCAGGCTCACCCGTTCCCAATTAACCAGTGGATCATGGAACAGCTGCTGATGGTAGACGCCCTAAAGCGTGCCTCGGCCAAGCGCATCACCGTGGTTGCACCTTTCTTCCCATACGCTCGCCAAGACAAGAAGCACAAGGGACGTGAGCCTATCTCGGCCCGCCTGATTGCAGACCTTTACAGCGCAGCCGGTGCCAACCGAATCATGTCGGTTGACCTTCACACCCCACAGATTCAGGGTTTCTTCGACGGACCGGTAGACCACCTTTGGGCACTACCAACCCTCGCCGACTTTGTGGCCGAAAAATGGGGCAAGGAGGACCTAACCGTTGTTTCACCAGACTCTGGCCGCGTTCGCGTTGCCGACATCTGGGCTGACCGCCTGGGTGCTCCTCTAGCCATCATCCACAAGCGTCGCGATCCAGATGTGCCAAACCAGGTTTCGGCCCACGAACTTGTTGGTGAAGTTGAGGGTCGCACCTGTCTGCTCGTTGACGACATGATCGACACCGCTGGAACCATCGTTGCCGCAGCTGCCGCTTTGAAGAAGAACGGTGCCGCTCGAGTAATCGTTGCGGCAACTCACGCTGTCTTCTCAGACCCAGCCGTTGAGCGCCTAAGCGGAGACGCAGTGGACGCCGTCGTTGTAATGGACACTCTGCCAATTCCTGCTGACAAGCGCTTTGAGAAGCTAACCGTACTTTCGGTGGCACCACTAATTGCCCGTGCCATCAGCGCGGTCTTCGACGACGATTCGGTAAGCCAGATTTTCCCTGGCCATGCCTAAACAGAAACTCGGGCTCGGTGGTGCAATTGCCATCGGTCTGGCTTCCATGCTTGGCGCCGGCGTCTTCGTCGTTTTCGCCTCGGCATACAAAATCTCTAGCGGTCTCATCTTTTGGGCTATCGGTTTGGCAGCTCTTGTTGCATCGCTAAACTCGGCCGCCATCTTCCAGCTGGCTCGTCAGATTGATCGCCCTGGTGGTGTCTATAGCTACTCGAGGGTTTACCTAAACCAACACCTCTCGTTTCTCAGTGGCTTCTCATTCGTCTTTGGAAAAGTAGCCTCAATTGCTGCCATCGCGCTGGTCTTCCAAAAGTACGTTCTGCCTGGGCAGCCGTTCTGGCCATCTGCTCTGGCAATCACAGCACTCACCACCATCAACATCCTCGGAATCAACCGAACCGCTGCTGTTGCAGCCATCATCAGTGTCATCACCATCGGTTTCTTTGTCGGCCTTGGCGTCCTCGGGTTTACGCATCCAATTGGGCTAGTGAGTTCAGCAATCCAACAAACACCTGCTAATCCTTTTCAGGCCGTGTTGGTTGGGGCTGGCGTAGTGTTCTTCGCCTTCGCGGGCTATGCCCGGATCGCAACTCTCGGCGACGAAGTCAAAGACGCCAAACGAAACATCCCAATCGCCATCCTGGTTTCAATGGTCAGCGTTTCCCTGCTCTACTTCACCCTCGCCTGGGTGCTACTCGATGCCATTGGACCAGAACTCATCAAAACCGAAACGCCGGTTGCTCTACTCTTCGAAACCCTCACTGGCAACAACTGGATTACTCCGTTAGTGGCAGCCATCGCCAGCCTCGGCAGCATGCTGGCGCTCCTTGCCGGAGTATCGAGAACGGCCGCCACAATGGCCGAGGACGACGAACTGCCGAAACTATTCGAGAAGCGAAACCGATTCGGTTCCCCTTGGGTCGCCGAGGTCATCATCGCTGCCGGTGCTATTGCGCTCTCGGCAATCGGCGAAATCGTCTGGGTAATTGGTTTCTCCTCATTCAGCGTTCTCTTCTACTACGCCGTCGGGCAACTCAGTGCCAGCACTCAACCCAAAGCAGAGCGCATCATGCCGAGAGTTCTCAACTATCTGGGAGCAGCACTGTGTGTCACCCTAGCACTTGCCTTCGGCCTAGAGACCTTCGCCATCAGTACCGGAATCCTTCTAGTCGCCTGGAGCCTTCGCGCCTTGTGGCAGCGAACCAAAACCCAGTAAACTTATCGAAGACAACGGCGAGGGATCGAAAGATCCGTTATCGACGGGGCCGGCCCAGATGGCTAATCCTCGCGTGCAAACGCTCGAGTTGATCAAACCAGGGCCCAAAGCCCACAAACAAAGGAAATATGAATGTCGCATGACGTCGCTCAGCTAGCTGCTGAAACTCGCACCACCTTCGGCAAGGGCTCTGCCCGTAAGGCACGCGCTGCCGGCCGCACCCCAGCTGTAATCTACGGCCACAAGACCGAGCCACGCCACATCACCCTTCCAGCGCACGAGGTTGCCCTGGTTCTTCGCCACAAGAACGCTCTAATCGAGTTAGACCTAGCTGGCAAGAAGGAACTTGTTCTTGTAAAGAGCGCAACCAAGGACGTTGTGACCCAGGTCATCGAGCACATCGACCTAGTCGTCGTTGTCAAGGGTGAGAAGGTCCACGTTGAGGTTCCTGTTCACATCATTGGTGAGTCGCTATCTGGCACCACCATCGACCTTGAGCACAAGACCGTGAAGCTAGAGGCTGAGGCAACTCACATCCCTGAGTTCGTTGAGATTCACTTCAACAAGGAGGCCGCTGGTCACCACGTACTAGCCAAGGACGTAAAGCTTCCTGCTGGCGTGAAGATTGACCTTCCTGCAGACGAGCTTGTTGCTTCGGTAGTTGAGACCCCTGCTGGTCACTCCGAAGAACTTGCTGCAGCTGCTGCCGCACAGTAATCAAGATGTACCTCGTAGTCGGGCTCGGGAATCCTGGGCCCGACTACGCCTTTAACCGCCACAACGTTGGCCAGATGGTCATTGACGTATTGGCAAGTCGGCTCGGCATCAAACTGAGCAAACACAAGTCGAACGCCAACGCAGGTGAGGGTCGACTCGGTATCGGCGGCGCGAAGATCGTCCTGGCCAAACCGCTTAGCTACATGAACACCTCGGGCGGGCCGGTTTCCAGCCTCGCCAAGTTCTATGGCATCGAACCAGACCATGTCATCGTCATTCACGACGAACTAGACATCCCCACCGAAGACATTCGTATCAAATTTGGTGGCGGCCACGCCGGTCACAACGGCCTACGCGACATCATCTCGGCTCTCGGCACCAACGATTACATCCGAGTTCGCGTTGGCATCGGCCGCCCACCCGGCCAGATGGAAACCGCAGCCTTCGTGCTCAAAGACTTCTCGGCAAGTGAGAAGAAAGAACTTCCAACCACCCTCGAAATTGCCGCCGACGCCGTCGAGGCCATCATCAAAGATGGATTGACCGCTGCGCAACAGCGTTTCCACTCTTAAACTGATTATGTGAATAACAAAGAGTCCGAGGCATTACTACGCCTTGTTGCACTCTTCTCAGAAGGTTATTCAACCTCGAAACTCCAAGCTGCAATCACCAAAAAGAACATCAGGGTTACGCTTCCGGCTGGCGCAAACCCGTTCGTGCTTGCACTAGCAGCCCAATACCGCAAAGATAAGAAACTTAATCAGACGCTGCTCGTGGTGACTCCGACCGGCCGAGAAGCCGAAGAGTTGGCAACGAGCATCCCTGAACTTCTCCCAACTGCCGAAGTTTTGCAATTTCCAAGCTGGGAAACGCTTCCTCACGAACGCCTCAGCCCAAGCCCTGAAACAGTGGGCAAGCGAGTACAGGTTTTGCAGCGACTTCACGAATTACAAGAAACGCCAGCCGACCATCCAGTCTTCGTGCTGTCCAGTATTCGAGCAGCCCTCCAGCCAGTGGTTGGGGGATTGGGCGATCACCCTGCCCTCGAACTAACAGCAAACGAAGACTACCTACTGCCAGAGCTCACCCTTAAACTGGTTGAACTTGCCTATGAACGCGTCGACATGGTCACCCGACGTGGAGAGTTCGCGGTTCGCGGTGGCATCCTGGATATTTTCCCAACCACCTATGAGCACGCGGTTCGTCTGGAATTCTTCGGCGACGAACTAGAAGAGATTCGCGCCTTCTCCGTTGCCGATCAACGTTCGCTGCCAGATGCCACGACCAAACAAATCACAATCTTCCCTGCCCGCGAAGTGCTAATTACCCCATCGGTTGCAGCCCGTGCTCGCGAGATGGAACACGAGTTCCCAAACCTATCGACCATGATGGCCAAGATTGGGGAAGGCATTCCGGTTGAGGGAATGGAATCGCTCGCGCCTGTGCTGGTAGACAAGATGGTTCCGTTCAGCGGCTATCTCCCGAAGGAGTCGGCTGTCGTGGTCCTCGCTCCAGAGAAGGCAGCGGCCAGAGCCGCCTCGCTAGTGGAGACCAATGAAGAGTTCCTTCACGCAGCCTGGGACGCAGCCGCCGAGGGTGCCGTTGCTCCTATCGATCTGAGCCGTGGCGGATTCATTCCAATTAAAGACTTCATCGACGACCTACAGACCCACTCGTTGATTGAACTGAGCCAACTACCGAGTGGCGACGAAGATGAAATTAACTTAGGGCTTCTGGAGCTCCCGAACTTCACCGGCCTGGATGTGACGGTTGACCAATGGCTCGAAGATCAGGTCAAGCAGGGTCAGCAGATCTTCATCATGGTTCCTGGCCACGGAACAGCAGAACGTCTAGAAGAGAAACTGAAGGCGCAAAATCTCACAACCATCACGGTTGGCCAGGCGGACATCCGAAAGGGTTTTGCATCGCCCGAGAGCAAACTGATTTTGCTCAGCGAAGCCGATTACTACGGCAAGAATTCCGCCTACATCAGCCCGAAAGCCAAAAAGCTTGCCGCTCGCAGGGGAGCAACCGTTGACCCACTCACCCTCAAGCGCGGCGACTACGTGGTTCACGAAATCCACGGCATCGGTCGTTTCGTAGAGTTGGTCTCTCGCAAGAGCGGTGTTGGCGGCAACCAGCACGATCGCGAATATTTGCTCGTTGAGTACGCACCGAGCAAGCGCGGTCAGGCTAATGACACCCTCTTCGTTCCAACCGACCACCTCGATCTGCTGACCCGTTACGTTGGTGGCGAAGCCCCGGTTCTCTCCAAGATGGGCGGCAGCGACTGGGCCAACCAAAAGGGCAAGGCTCGTAAGGCGGTTCGCAAGATCGCCATTGACCTGGTCAAGCTCTACTCGGCGCGCATGCATGCCAACGGCCACGCCTTTGGCCCAGACACCCCATGGCAGCGCGAAATGGAAGAAGCCTTCCCATACGTTGAAACCCAAGACCAGCTCAACACCATCGAAGAGGTCAAGAAAGACATGGAACGCAGTGTTCCAATGGACCGCCTTCTCGCCGGTGACGTTGGCTATGGCAAGACCGAGGTAGCCATCCGAGCCGCCTTCAAAGCCATCCAGGACGGCAAGCAGGTGGCGCTTCTGGTTCCAACCACTCTTCTGGTTCGCCAGCACACCGACACCATCCTGAGCAGATTCGAAGGCTTCCCGGTGACCGTTCGTTCCCTCTCGCGCTTCCAAACCGAGAAGGAATCCAAGGAAACCATGCAGGGCCTTGCCGAAGGCTCGGTGGACATGGTGGTTGGAACCCACAGGCTCCTGAGCGGAAACGTCAAGTTCAAAAACCTTGGCCTGATCATCATCGATGAAGAGCAGCGCTTCGGTGTTGAACACAAAGAGAAGCTCAAGGAACTAAAGGCAAACGTCGACGTCCTAGCAATGTCGGCAACGCCAATTCCGCGGACCCTCGAGATGGCAGTCACCGGCATCCGTGAGATGTCGACTCTTGCCACACCTCCGGAAGATCGCCACCCAATTCTCACCTTTGTCGGCGGCTACTCAGACAAACAGGTCACTGCAGCCATCCACCGCGAACTGCTCCGCGACGGTCAAGTCTTCTTCGTTCACAACCGCGTTGAAAACATCGAGCTCGTCGCCGATCACATCCGTGACCTGGTGCCAGAAGCCCGAGTCGCCGTTGCTCACGGCCAAATGGGCGAAGGTGCTCTCGAGCAGGTCGTCGTAGATTTTTGGGAACGCAAGTTCGACGTCCTGGTTTCCACGACAATCATCGAAACCGGCATCGACATCCCGAACGCCAACACCCTGATTGTTGACCGCGCCGAAAACTTTGGCCTAAGCCAGCTTCACCAAATCCGCGGACGCGTTGGTCGCAGCCGTGAACGCGCCTATGCCTACTTCTTCTACGACCCATCAAAGCCACTGAGCGAAACCGCCCACGACCGCCTAGCCACGATTGCCACCAACAACGAACTTGGTTCGGGAATGCAGGTGGCGCTGAAAGACCTCGAAATCCGAGGAGCGGGAAACCTTCTCGGCGGCGAGCAGTCTGGCCATATTGCCGGCGTTGGCTTCGATCTCTACCTGAGAATGATTGGCGAAGCAGTAGACGACTTCAAGGGAATCAAGCACGAGGCCCCTGCCGAACTTAAGCTGGAACTTCCAATCGACGCCCACATCCCTGCAACCTACGTGGACTCCGAGCGCCTGCGTCTTGAGGCGTACCACAAGCTCTCGGCCAAGAGTAATGGCAGCAACACCAGAGCCGAACTTGATGCCATCAAGCAGGAACTGGAAGACCGCTACGGCGTAGCCCCAGAGAGTGTGAGCAACCTACTCGACGTAACGGAACTGCGCCAAGCAGCCAACCGCATGCACCTCAAAGACGTTCTGCTCATCGGCCAGATGGCAAGAATCGCTCCGGTGGAACTCGCCCCTGAGAACCAAATCAAGCTCAGCCACATCTTCCAGAACTCCCGATACCTTGCAACAGCGAAAACCCTCAACGTGCCGATTCCTCAGAACCTATCTGCCCGCGAGATGATTGACTGGACTTGGCTGCTTCTAAAGCAGATCGATACCCACAAAGAAACAAATGACTGAAACTAAGCTTCGCAGCGGACTGATCATGCTGATTGGTGCACTAGGTGTGCTGCAACCGTTCTCCCTTGACACCTATCTCCCAAGCCTCGGACAAATGGCTAAAGACATGAGCGTGAGCGAAGGGGTTATTCAGCAGAACCTAACCTTCCTCACCTTCGGCGTGAGCATCGGAACCGTTCTCACCGGGCCAATCACAGACGCCATCGGACGCCGTAAGCCAGCACTTTTCGCTCTCGTTGGCTACATCCTCGCCGCTCTGCTAACTGCGAACGCCATCAACATCGAAATGCTTTTCGCGGGGCGAGTGCTTCAAGGACTAACCGCGGCTTGCTTGGTCATCGTTGCCAATGCCATGCTGCGTGACCTCCATGAGGGAATCCAACTGATCAAGGCATTTGCGCTAAGCATGGTTGTCGCAAGTTCCAGCTGGTTCATCGGTCCGGCCTTCGGCTCATTCCTACAAACCTTCACCAACTGGCGTGGGCTCAGCTACATACTGGCTGCCCTCGCAGCGGCCCTCTTCGCGCTAATCGCTTGGAAACTCCCGGACACCATGCACGTTGATGACCGAACCAAGAGCACCGCAAAACAGGTTGCCGTTCGATTCCGTCACCTTGCCAAAGACCGCGTATTCCTCGGTCTCCTAACGGTTCAAGCAACCATCTCGATCTCTCTGTTCAGTTACCTGAGCGTTAGTCCTTTCGTCTACGACGCCGCCTACAACATCACACCAATTCAGGTCGGCTATTTCCTTGCCATCAACTCGTTCTTCGCCTATACCGGCGGTCAGGTTGGAGCCAAACTCAGCGAAAAACTAAGCCCACCCAAGGCTCTCACCATCGGCCTCATCGTCGGAGCCGCGGCAGGCGCAGGTCTCATTGCCACCACAACCATGAACCTCGGCTTCATCGCTTTCACCGGTTTTCTTGCAATCTTCACCCTCGGCTTCGGAACCACAATCACTCCACTGATCGGTATGGCCATGGCCAAACATCCGAACGAAGCCGGCACGGCAGCCGCAATGGTCGCCGTTTCGGGAACCCTCGCCACCACAATCTCAGGTGGCCTCTACGCAGTTCTCGATCACACATCCAGCATTGGTATTGGCACCACGATGCTCGGCTTCATGAGCCTAGGCATCTTCCTGCTCTACGCTGTGGTCAAGCCAAGCAAAATGGAGGAACTCAAGTGAGTCAACTCGACGACCTAATCGCCACCGCCCACAAACTCCGCGCCCCTGGCGGTTGCCCTTGGGACGCCGAACAGACTCATGAGTCGCTACTCACCTACCTCCTCGAAGAGACCTACGAACTAATCGACGCCGTCCAGAGCAAAGACCCACAAGCCATCAAAGAAGAACTGGGAGATGTTCTCTATAACGTGATCTTCCACTCAGACATCGCCGAAGCCAACGGCCAGTTCACTATCGAAGACGTCGCAAAATACATGGAAGACAAGATGAAGTCCCGTCATCCTCACGTCTTCGGCACAGACGCAGAAAAGCAAGAGTTCGCAGCAAAAACCGGCGACGACGTGATGAAGAGCTGGGACAACCACAAGAAGAAGGAAAAGCCAGAGCGCGAATCCGTCCTCGATGGAATGCCCCTAGACCTTCCTTCCCTTGCCCTCGCCAACAAGGTCGTAGGCAAAGCAGAAAAGCTTGGCCTCCTCGAAAAAGGTATGAGCCCAATCCCAGTTGAGAACGAAGAAGAACTCGGAACCCTGCTCCTCACCCTCGTCTCCGCCGGAAGAGCCAAAGGCATCGACCCAGAAATGGCCCTCCGCAAAACCATCACCGACCTCATGGCAGACATCCGAAAGTTCGAAGTTCTCGAAGCATCGGATGCTGGAGTTATCGCCAAAGAACTCTAGGCTCTGGCAAACTTAGAGGGTGGCTAACCAAGTAAATCCTCCTCGCGGTATGCGCGACTTCCTTCCTGAAGATAAGCGTGTTCGCGATGCTGTGCTTGGAAAGATTCGTTCAACCTATGCAGCTCGTGGTTACCAGGAGATTGAGACTCCTGCGCTTGAGGACCTTGCACGTCTGACTTCTGGTCAGGGCGGCGACAACGAGAAGCTTGCCTACCGCGTTATGAAGCGTGGTGCTGAACTTGAGGAGGCGCTGGCTTCTTCGGGAGAGCTGGCAGACCTAGGTCTTCGCTATGACCTAACGGTTCCGTTGACTCGTTACTATGCCACCAACCGTTCTTCGCTTCCTAGCGTTTTCAAGGCAATCCAGACCGGACCAGTTTGGCGAGCCGAGCGTCCGCAGAAGGGTCGCTACCGTCAGTTCGTTCAGTGTGACATCGACATCATTGGTGATTCGTCTTTGCTGGCTGAGTTTGATCTTTTGTCTTCTTCGTTGGCTGCTCTTTCGGCGCTTGGTCTTTCGGATGCTGTGATTCGCGTGAACCACAGATCTCTCTTGGTTTCTCTCCTTGATTCTCTCGGTGTTGCTTCGGCTGACCATGGCTCGGCGATGATCACCATCGACAAGCTAGACAAGATTGGCGCTGACGGCGTAGCCAAGGAGCTAGAAGAGCGTTTTGGTTCTTCGGTTGGTTCAGCTTTCGCAACCTGGATTGCCAATGTTGATGTTTCGGTGATTCCCGAAGAATTACAAGAAATCTTCTCGGTGATTGATGCATCTCGATTGAAGTTCGACCCAACCCTGGTTCGTGGCATGGGTTACTACACCGGTCCGATCTTTGAGATTGAACACCCGGGCTCTGGTTCGTCGATTGGTGGCGGTGGTCGCTACGACGGAATGGTTGGTAAGTGGCTTGGCCAGGATGTTCCTGCGGTTGGTATTTCCCTAGGGTTTGAGCGTGTGGTTGACCTGGTTGACGCTGGTGCTTTGGTTGATTCGTCTGATGCGGTCGTCCTAGTTCTTGAAGGCAACGTAATGGCTAAAGCCGTTGAGATTCGTGACTCCTTGATTGCTCAAGGGTACCGAGTTCGTTTCGAGGCTCGACCTAAGAAGCTTAACAACCTGCTGGAGTCTATGGCTGCGAACGGTTTCACTCACTTCGCGATTCTGGATGAAAACACCACTTCATTGGAATTGCGCCCAATCGCATAAACTAGACACATTACAAAGGTGTGTGTTTGACGGCATTTCGTCAGTTTTATAAATCCCCAAAATAAGGAGAAACCCTTGTCCATTATTGAAGCAATTGGCGCTCGCGAGATCCTAGACAGCCGTGGAAACCCAACCGTTGAGGTTGAGGTTGTACTTGAAGACGGTACTTCGGGCCGTGCTGCTGTTCCATCGGGTGCATCGACCGGAGCTTTCGAAGCTCACGAAATGCGCGACGGAGACAAGGGCCGTTACGGTGGCAAGGGTGTTCTAAAGGCTGCTGACGCTGTGAACACCGACATCGACGAGACCATCTCGGGCTTCGACGCTCTAGACCAGCGTTTGGTTGACGGCGCTCTACTTTCGCTAGACGGAACCGACACCAAGTCGAAGCTGGGTGCTAACGCGATTCTTGGTGTTTCGCTAGCCGTGGCTCGCGCTGCAGCTGACTACACCGACCAAGACCTATACCGCTACCTAGGTGGTCCAAACGCACACGTTCTACCAGTTCCACTGATGAACATCATCAACGGTGGTGCTCACGCTGACACCGGTGTTGACATCCAGGAATTCATGATTCTTCCAATTGGTGCTCCAAACTTCGCTGAGGCTGTTCGTTGGGGTGCTGAGGTTTACCACTCGCTAAAGAGCCTGCTACACAGCAAGGGTCTTTCGACCGGTCTAGGTGACGAGGGTGGTTTCGCTCCTGAGCTTCCAACCAACGCTGCTGCTCTAGACCTAATCTCTGAGGCGATCGACAAGGCTGGATACAAGCTGGGCACCGACTTCGCTCTAGCGCTAGACGTTGCTGCAACCGAGTTCTACGACGAGGCAACTGGCAAGTACAAGTTCGAGGGCGCGGAGCGCACTTCGGACGAAATGATCGCTTACTACGCAGACCTAGTGGCTAACTACCCACTGGTTTCGATCGAAGACCCACTAGCCGAGGACGACTGGGCTGCCTGGACCAAGATCACCGCAGAACTAGGCGACAAGGTTCAGCTTGTTGGCGATGACCTATACGTGACCAACCCTGCACGTCTGCAGAAGGGTATCGACGAGAAGGCTGGAAACGCCATCCTCGTGAAGGTAAACCAGATTGGTACTCTAACCGAGACCCTAGAGGCAGTTTCGCTGGCTCAGACCCACGGTATGAAGGCAATCATCTCGCACCGTTCGGGTGAGACCGAGGACACCTTCATTGCTGACCTAGCCGTTGCAACCAACGCCGGCCAGATCAAGACCGGTGCTCCTGCTCGTTCGGAGCGTGTTGCCAAGTACAACCAGCTACTACGCATCGAGGAGTCCCTAGCGGATGCTGCGGTATACGCAGGTCGCGCAGCGTTCCCACGCTTCAAGAACTAATTTCTTAGGGAATTAGGAGAACCCCGCATGAAGTCAAAGCGCCCAGGCGTTCGAGGCTCCAAGCGGGGTTCTTCTCCTCTAAAAAGCGAGATGCTTAGCCGGTTGAGCCTGAATTCACAGGTTGTGACCATGGGTTTGCTTGTGGTTCTGGCGATTTTCTCGCTGGCTCCGCAGGTTCAGATCTGGTACGAACAGCAGGTTCAAATTGCAGATCTTGAGAAGACTAACGCGGAAACCCGCGCCAACCTTGCTCAAATGAAGGAAGACCTGAAACGTTGGGATGACCCAGCCTATGTTCGTGCTCAGGCTCGCGATCGTTTGTATTACGTGATGCCTGGTGAGATTTCGTTTTTGGTGATGGGTGCTGAAAACGTGAATGCAGCCGATGAGTCTGGAACCGTTGAGGCTGCTCTAGCTGCTTCGCGCAACACAACCCAGCTAACCACCAAGGTCTCTTCAACGAAGAGCAACTGGACCAAAAACTTGATCGACACCGTGGTTCGCGCCGGGGTAGTACAGCCGGAGCAACCTGATGCCGCTAAGTGAAGCAACCGAATCTGACCTTCTTTCGCTATCTCGCCAACTTGGGCGTCCGATGCGTGACGTTGTTGGTGTTGGTGCTCGCTGTGTTTGTGGGAACCCAATCGTTGTGGTTACTAAGCCTCGATTGAGCGATGGTTCTCCGTTCCCAACTTTCTACTACCTGAGTCTGCCGCAGGCTACCGCCGCACTTTCGGCCCTTGAGGCCTCGGGTTTCATGGCGGAACTTCAGGAACGTTTGGCTCAGGAGCCAGAGCTCAAAGCTGCCTATGTTGCGGCTCACGAAGCCTATCTGGCAGATCGCGCGGAGTATGGGGCTGTTGAAGAGATCGAAGGTATTTCCGCAGGTGGTATGCCGGTGCGTGTGAAGTGTTTGCACGCTTTGGCGGGGCATGCTCTAGCGGCAGGCCCTGGAGTCAATCCGATTGGGGATATTGCGCTCGAGGCTTGCACTTGGAAGCAGTCTCGGTGTGCCTGCGATCCGACTTTGTCAGTTACTTTGTAACATTGACCTCGTTAGAGCGTTTAGACTTTAACGAACACCCATTTCTTCACTTTTTGAGAGAGCCTCATGCCAAAAAAGATTCTTATTGTCGGTGGCGGTTACGCCGGTTTCTACACTGCCAAGAAGCTTGAGAAGCACCTTGCTAAGGGCGAAGCAGAGGTCACTCTGATTGACCCGCTTCCATACATGACTTACCAGCCATTCCTGCCTGAGGTAGTTGCTGGATCCATCGAGGCACGTCACGCTGTGGTTTCCCACCGTCGTCACCTACGCAACACCAACATTGTTTCGGGCAAGGTAACCAAGGTTGACCACGCCAAGAAGACCGCGACTGTTGAGTACGCAGGTGTTGCTAAGCCTCAGAAGTTTGAGTACGACGAGATCGTGGTTACCGCCGGTGCCGTATCGCGTACCTTCCCAATCCCAGGGGTTGCAGACAACGCAATCGGTCTAAAGAACATCGAAGAGGCTATCGAGGTTCGTAACCGCATTCTTGGAAACTTCGACAAGGCAGCGAACCTTCCTGCCGGTGCCGAGCGCGACCGCCTACTTACCTTCGTCGTCGTCGGCGGTGGTTTTGCAGGTATCGAGGCTTTCGCCGAGATGCGTTCGCTCGCTTCCTACCTACTTCGTTACTACCCAACCCTGACCTTCGATGACGTTCACTTCCACCTCATCGAGGCAATGGGTCGCATCATGCCTGAAGTTTCGCAGAAGACCTCTGAATGGGTTATCGCGAACCTTGACCGTCGTGGTGCCAAGATTCACCTAAACACTCAGCTTCAGTCGGCTGAGAAGGGTGTCATCCAGCTTTCGACCGGCGAGACCTTTGCGTCTGACGTGATCGTTTGGACCGCTGGTGTTATGGCTCACCCATACGTTCGCAACACCGACTTCCCGCTAGACGAGCGTGGCCGCGTTACCGCAAAGGCAACCCTGCAGATCGTCAACGGCGAAGACGTTGTTGAAGGCGCATGGACTGCTGGTGACGTATCGGCTGTTCCAGACCTATCCGGTTTCGGTGTTGGTGGCTACTGTGTCCCTAACGCACAGCACGCTGTTCGCCAGGCCAAGCTGCTTGCCAAGAACATCGTGGCTTCGCTTCGTGGCGAAGGAATCAAGGAGTACTTCCACAAGCCGCTTGGTGCCGTTGCTGGTCTAGGTATTGGCGTTGGTGTTTACCAGTGGAAGAAGCTTTCGATCAAGGGTGTTATCGCTTGGTTCATGCACCGTGGTTACCACGGTCTAGCCATCCCAATGTGGGAGCGCAAGATTCGCGTATTCGCAGGTTGGGTATGGAACTTTGTTCTACGCCGCGACATCGTAGGTATCTCGGCAATGAAGACTCCTCGAGTTGCTTTCGAAACCTTCGCTTCGAAGCCAGCAAAGAAGTAATTGCTTTAAGATTGGAGAGGCTCAGAGAAATCTGGGCCTCTCACTCTTTTAAGTGAGGCGCGCTCCTTTAGCCCAATGGCAGAGGCAGACGACTTAAAATCGTCACAGTGTGGGTTCGAGTCCCACAAGGAGCACATGATGAAAAAACTATGGGGGATAGTAACCATTTCCTTGACGCTCGCTGGTTGTGCCGCACCAGTGACATCGCCATCCCCGACGCCAAAGGCCCAGGAACATCTTTATCAGGCCCCAGATGATTGCAAAATCGAATCGATTCTCGAGCTTGACCCAAGTTGGGAAGCCTTCGATCAAACCGACTCGCCTTCTGGCGGAATGCGCGTTTGTGCAATCGGTGTTCCCAACAGCGACATCGGTGTATTTTTCAGTTATCAGGAAAGCGACGCCGAGCAGTGGGGTTCTGAGAAGGCAACCTTGGAGAGTGAAGGCTACAAGCCGTTTGACATCGGCCATGCCGAGACAGAGGTAATGCGCTTCGAGGAGGCGAGCGGTGAGCTTGGCCCATCTTGCAGGATTGCCGGATATGCCGATGGTGTCACTTTCACCATTACTGAACCGGGTTTTGAATGCGACGACGAATGGAACAAGCAGTTGGCTGTTGCGGTGCTGGACCAAGCCAAGAAATAAAGTTGAGTGTTAAGAATTTTTATACGCTGTAGTATATAGTTAACTTCAAGGGGGAATTTTGAAAAACTATAAGTACTTCACAACTTTCATTGCACTACTACTAGTCATTTGCAATGGAATTCAACCTAGCAGTGCGGATGATGCCTTGGTCATAATTGACCTTCAAGCCGATCAAGTCAAAGTCACTTCCGAGGGCTACGAATTCTTATCTGGCGACGATGAGTTGGCCGGAGAAGTAATCTTCGCCGATCAAGATTCAGAAATTCTTATAGGGGAGAGTTCGGAGAACAGTGTGCAGCTGTTGATTTCCATTGATTCATCCAGTGCGCCTTCTGACTACTCTTTTGAGATACCAGGTTTGGCAACAATCGAAAATTTGAAGGTTGGAAAACGGACGCTGCACAGACTAGTTGGACCAGGCGATTCAACACTAGGTTGGCTTGCAGAAGCATGGGCTCATGACGCTAACGATCAGAAAATTTCAACGTCTTTTTCCGTGCAAGGAAATGTTCTTACTCAACACATTGACACGAACCAGGACGGGATTCGCTATCCGATTACAGCAGATCCCTACCTAGGGAAGAACCTAATAAGTTCAGTGACAAAGGAAGTCGTCTCAGGTAACAACTTACTTCATGTGAAAGTTAGCAATTGGATGTGGGATGTCTACGGCATTTACACAGGCACTCTCGGCGTTGCAGGATATACAACGGCATATCAAATTGCGGTGAATTATGGATGGCAAGAAGTATTGGATAAATATGGCGCGAAATACGGAGCTCAATATCGGGGTTATGTCGCAACCAAGGCCACTTTGAAGGATCAGTTCGACTGTCATGCATTTGGCGCGCCCGCACTATACATGGGAGTGATCCTTGGAACTGATCCTCAGCCTACGTGGGACCTTGAGAGTTATAGATCTCATGTTCAGGATGCCGGCGTATGGATTTCTAGTCGGTGTAATTGGTAGGCGCATATGTTTGAAATTGTTGGTCTACTCATTTGCCTAGTAGGTTCGGGTCAGTGGCGAAGGTTTTATGAACAGGAGCTGTCGCTCACATTCTTCACTGGGCAGTTCGTATGGACGCTGCTTGTGTTTGCTGTTTGGGCAATCATTAGGTTTCGATTCATGAGGAAGCCTGCTAAGCCAATCAGGGCAACCTATTTTTGGGCGCAGTTGCTCATGGCTGTGGCCAGCTATTTCTTGATCGTAGGCGCGTACTGTTGGTTCTTCGATTGGCCAGTAAATCAGTTGAGCGAACTTCCTGACACCAATACGGGCAATGGATTTAAGATTCTGCTTGCAAGCCTTGGCCTCTATGTATTGGCTGCCGTGACTCAACTGCGACGTATTGCTAAGGTTCGAAAGGGTTAAACCTTCATACGCTCACTCTGGATGTTCGCTGAGAGCATTCTGTGAATTGGTGTTTGATGTCGCTTTGGTTTCGTAGCATTAGAGC
>JBEGRZ010000009.1:0-36290 GCA_041180115.1 Actinomycetota bacterium | reverse complement strand
TCTGAACCATGCCCTGGTTCAGGAGGCGGGTAAATGGCTCTTCGAAATCGATTAGGCCGATGTCGTGAAGCACCTTGGTGAAGAAACGTGCGTAAAGCAGGTGAAGAATTGCGTGCGTCACACCCCCGACGTACTGGTCAACCGGAGCCCACTCCTTGGCAGCCTCAACCGGGAAAGCCTCGGTCTCACTCTTTGGAGAAAGGTAACGCAAGAAGTACCAAGACGAGTCAACGAAAGTGTCCATGGTGTCCGAGTCGCGCTTGGCAGGCTTTCCACAGGTTGGGCAGTCAACATTTACCCAGTCTTCGGCAGCACCTAGCGGCGATGAACCCTTTGGTTTTAGGTCTAGACCCTCGGCCGATGGAAGCTCGACCGGTAGCTGGTCGGCAGGAACCGGAACTTCACCACACGATTCACAGTGGATGATCGGGATTGGAGTACCCCAGTAGCGCTGACGTGAGATTAGCCAGTCGCGAAGGCGGAAGTTCTTAGCCTTCTTGCCCTTGCCCTTTGCCTCAAGCATGGCCACGATCTTGTCGCTGGCCTCTTCCTTGAATAAACCGTCAAAGTCGCCAGAGTTGATGTGCGGTCCATCGCCGGCGATGTCGTCCTGGTTGTCAACGACGACGCGTACTGGAAGGTCAAACTTCGCTGCAAACTCGCCGTCACGAGCATCGTGAGCAGGAACAGCCATGATGGCACCGGTTCCATAGTCAGCTAGGACGTAGTCAGAAGCCCAAATTGGAATGCGCTCACCATTCACCGGATTGATTGCGAAACGGCCGGTGAATACACCGGTCTTCTCGCGGTCGGTGGCAAGACGTTCGATGTCGTTCGACTTCTTGGTTTTTTCTAGATATTCATCGAACGCAGAACGCACCGAAGCGTCGGCGTCTGCAACTAGTTCGGAAGCCAAAGCAGAGTCAACAGCAACAACCATGAAGGTGGCGCCGAACAAGGTGTCTGGTCGAGTGGTGTAAACGGTTACCGGCTCACTGCGCCCCTCGATTTCGAAGTCAACCTCGGCGCCATAGGAACGGCCGATCCAGTTGCGCTGCATCGAAAGCACCTTGCCAGGCCAGTTGCCTTCAAGGGTGTCTAGGTCGTCTAGTAGGCGGTCAGCATAGTCGGTGACCTTGAAGTACCACTGGGTTAGAGCCTTCTTGGTTACCGCCGAATCACAGCGCTCGCAGAGACCCTGAACAACTTGCTCGTTGGCAAGTACGGTCTGGCAGCTTGGGCACCAGTTCACGGCACTGTTCTTGCGGTAGGCAAGACCGCGCTTGTAGAACTCTAGGAATAGCCACTGATTCCAGCGGTAGTAGATCGGGTCTGAGGTAACCAGCACGCGGTCCCAGTCGAACGAGCAGGCATAACGACGCATCGAGGAACGTTGCTGAGCGATGTTGTCATAGGTCCAACCCTTAGGGTCTAGACCGCGCTTGATGGCAGCGTTCTCAGCTGGCAGACCGAACGAGTCCCAGCCGATTGGGTGCATGACGTTGAAGCCCTTTTGAGCCCAGTAACGTGCGATTACGTCTCCAAGCGCATACGCTTCGGCGTGACCCATGTGTAGGTCACCTGAAGGGTAAGGGAACATGTCGAGGACATACTTCTTCGGACGAGTGTCGCCTGGCTTGTTCGAATCGAACGGCTTCAGCTCGTCCCAAATTGGCAGCCACTTCTCTTGGATGGCTGTTACGTCGTACTCGTGCTGGTTAGACAACTAAATCACTTACTTTTTGGGGAAAGAACAATAGTTACTAGGCTACCAAAAGCGCTCGCAATAAAGCCTGCGCCTTGAGCTTGGTTTCAGCCAGTTCAGCCTCGGCATCACTGTCAATCGTGATTCCACCGCCGACACCGAGGGTTATCTTCTCCCTCTCGAAAACCAGCGAACGAATCACCATTCCGAACTCTGCCGAGCCGTCGTCGCCGATGTAACCAGCAACTCCCGAATAGATTCCACGAGGCCCTGCCTCAAGCAAGCTAATTAGTTCCAAGGCCTTCGGCTTTGGCGCCCCAGTCATGGAACCGCCAGGGAACGCAGCTACCAAGGCATCCAACGCGCTAAAACCAGATATCAGCTGACCAGAGACCGTGCTGACCAACTGATGCACGGTCTGATAACTCTCAACGTCGAAGAGCTTGTCCACGGTCACCGAATCAGGATCGCAAACGCGAGAGAAATCGTTTCGCATCAGGTCAACAATCATCAGATTCTCGGCACGTTCCTTGACGTTCTCGGCCAATTCCGAAGCGATCTCTGCATCGATAGCAGGATCGACATCACGCCGCCTGGTTCCCTTGATTGGCTTGGAAGAAACTCGTCCGGAGTGCTCGACCTTCAAGAATTGCTCCGGTGAACTGGATACCAGCACACGCCCATCGATCTTCATGAATGAGGCATAGGGTGCTGGATTTTCGGACCGCAGCGATAAAAAAACCGAGAGCGGATCAGCTGAACCAACCAATGTGAGCTCATTGGTTAGGCAGAGTTGGTAAACATCGCCAGCAGCAATGTGGCGCTTCACGCGCTCAATCAGTTCGAGATACTCCGAGTCACTGTGGCGAGGAATCACCTCGGAAATTTGAGGAGCCTGCTTGCCGTGCAAATACTTGAGCTGCTCACCACCAATCAACCCAATGCGCAGCAGAGCGGCATCCAGCCAGTTCTTGAACTTGGCATCGGAAGTCGTCTTAGCCACGAAGTAGACGTGCTTTCTTTCGTGATCGAAGACTAGTGCACTACCTACTCGCAACATAGACGGACGTGCGTCGTCGAAGTTTATGATTCCGACCAACCCCGGACGGAATTCAAAAGGGAGCGAAACTTCCGGATACTCATCCAACAGGGAGTCGAGCTCAGAAATAGATTGAACCGAGACCGGACTACCAGAACCAATCACACTGAAGCGACCATCGCTACCCCACTCGCGGTCCAACCAAAAACTGTTTTCGGCCTCGCCGTAGAGTGCGATAAATGCGTCGGCTGGGGTTACCCAACCGCGGATTTTCTCAACATGAAGACGCATGGAACTTTCTATCGCTTGACTATCACTAGATTAGACGGAAAGAAGTAACCACAAGGAGCCCGACTTGGAAGAACAGATTTATGTCTTCAATGACGGCATTTTTGTCTCGGTTGAGAACGTTGATTCGAACCCCAAGGTTGCCGATTCTTTCCTAGTCACAGACGGCCGCGTGCGTTCACTCGACCGACACATCGAACGCTTCGAAACTTCCGCAAATAAGCTCACCCGTCAGGACCTGCGCCACTTCTGGAATCAGGTCATCCGCCTGATCCCTCGGGAAGGCCAGTGGTTTCCTCGCATCGAACTCACCACGGACGACCAACTCATCGCCAGAATTCGAACCGGCTTAGATTACGAACACCGAGTGAAGCTCTGGTCAGCAGAAGCCGGTGACGACCGCGTAGACCCGACCACAAAGGGGCCGGACCTTGCCTTCGGAGCTTCACTTCGCAGAAAAGCGAACCTCCACGGTGCCGATGAAGCAGTCATCTTGGACTCTGCAGGTTACGTAATCGAAGGCGCGCTTTCCAGCCTGGTTTGGTGGAAAGACGACGTTCTTTACGGTCCAAACCACGAGACTAAGTGGCTACCGAGCGTCACCCGCCTAGACGTCTTCGAGATTGCTGCTCAGGCAGGCTTTGAAACCGCAACCGCACACGTGAAGCCGGAGGACCTAATTGGCCTAGAGATCTGGGTTCTTAGCTCATTCACCGGCATTCGCCCAGTTGTTGATTGGCTAAACCTCGATGGCGAGGTAGGCGAACAGCAACACCTCGAATCGTTCCAACGCCGAATGAAACTAATGAGTCGTGACTTGGACTCGTTCCTTCGCTAACCCAGCGATTTCTGGGTCATGAGTAATCAAAATAACCGCCACTGCCCTAGCCTCAGCCGCTTCGAGGAGACTACTCAAGAGCTCCTTAGCTAACGAAGGCTCAACCGAAGAAGTTGGCTCGTCCAAGATCACGAGGCTCTTATCTGCTAGTAGATTTCTTGCCAAACCAAGCCGTTGCGCCTCACCGCCACTTAGATTTGCACCTGAAATACCAACTTCGGTCTCTAGCCCCTGGCGTCTCTCAAGCATTTCCCAGAGGTGAACCGACTCAAGTACCGAAATTAGGTCTGCATCACTTGCTTCTGGAGCGGCTAAAGCCAAATTTGCACGGATACTCCCTGAGAGGACTTCTGCATTTTGGGTCACCAAACCAACTTGAGTCAGCAAGGAAGCAGTTTGGTAATCTCCGATTGGCCTCCCGTTTACAAGTGCAACTCCATTAGAAACATTCAAGAAGCCAACCAGAATGTTTGCAATTGTAGTTTTTCCAGATCCAGACGGACCGACAATTGCCAATGATTCACCCGCCCGAAGTTCGAAATCCGGAAGTAAGATTTCTTGACCGTCTGGATATCGTGCAGACACTCCGATGAACTGCAATTCATTGAATCGATGCATTGTCTCGACACTATCCGACTGCAACTCATCAGGCACCTTTGAGCCTTTCAACTGATCAATGCGACTCAATGCGAGGTCAGCTTTTCGCTTAGCTAGCATTGCCGCAGGAATAGCAAGTAGGTACTCAAACAGTGCTAGTGGAATCAGAACTAATACTGCGATTTGCTCGGTTGGCAAAAAATCGCCTGCGCGATAAGCCAGAAAGGCGCCTAGGGCAACGCTTCCATAAAGAAATAATTGCAGCGCCGACTGCAAGAGACCGCTGAATTTAGCAGTTTCAAGTTCGACCGAACCAAGTTTCACTCCCAGTTTCTCGATTCGCTCAGAAGTATCTTGCGCCCAACCATAAGTCTTCAGGAGACGATTTTTCGCGACCAATCTTTGGACCTCTACAGAAACTTCAGTCCTCAACTCTGCCAATTCGCCAGTGGTCTTTCCCGCAGCTTTGACCGACAGCAAATAGACAACAGAAAAAATCAAAACCAGTAAAAGTACCATCCAAATCGCCTGACCCGGAACCAGCCAGGTGAAGAGAATCATTGTGGCCGCGGTCGTCACAACCGATTGGATTAGTATCGGCCGGTATCTAAGGTCCAGGTTTTGAATCTCATCAACGTCGTCGACCAGATTTGACACCAAGGATCCAAGTTTGGTGTCTCGCAACCCAATCGGCGCTCGCCTAACTAGTGACTCAAAGATAGCGACACGCACCTTGGTTGCTTTTCTGAAAGTTGCATCATGGAGCACGAGACGCTCGGAATACCTGAAAAATGCCTTACTTAGTGCAAACGCTCGCACCCCAACCACGGCTAAAGACAAATACATAACCGACGGCTGCTGGGCCGCCCTTGACAACAACCACGATGATGTTGCCAGCAGAGCCAGGGAACTTAGCGACTGCGTAGCAGCTATCAACCAACCAAAAAGAAAACGCGATCTAGACATTGACCACTCGATCCGTTGGCTGAATCAGATCGAGTTGATGAGTAATCATGCACACCGCAACCCCAGAATTAGCGAGAGCGCGCAGATTCTTCCAAATCTCAATTGCGCGATCTAGGTCAATGGAAGATGTTGGCTCGTCCAGAAGTAGGACATTAAGGGACTGAGACTTTAATCTGTAGAGCGCCCTGGCGAGACTAACTCTTTGCGCTTGTCCACCCGAGAGTCCGCGCCCAAAGTCATCAATTTCAGTTTTCAGAGAAACATCATCGAGCACTGCCGTTTGCATGGCCCATTCCAAAATCTTTGGTTCCGCTACGTTGCCAGCAATGTTGAACTCAACCGAACCAGGTAATAGCGTTGCTTCCTGAGGCATCCAAGCAATCGCGCGCATTGCCTCTCCAAAAACTATTCGCTCCATCTTGCGAGTTTTTCCAGATCCCGATGACCCCACCCAGAGTTCAAAACCAGCTTTTGGAAGGAGATGCCCAGATATTGCTTCTTCACTGGGCTGCAGGATGTCGAGAATGCGCGACGCGGCGGCGATTCCCTCAGTTGAGGCGTGATAGTTAGCTCCGATGGTGCGGATTGGCAGGTAAGCATCGGGAGCCATTACCAGCAGGAACATAGCTACAGCAAAGGCTATTTGCCCGTCTAGAAGCCTGAATCCAATGGTTACAGCTAGAAGTGCGACCGACAGCGATGCAGCCAACTCAAGCGCAAACCCAGACAAGAAAGAAATTCTTAATACCTTCATGGTTCTCACTCTTAGGGTTTCCGAAATCCCTCCGAGAACCTTGCTCTGATGATCCGTTCGATTAAAAAGTTTGAGCGTTGCGATTCCTCTAACTACCTCGTGGAAGTGTTTGCCGAGACTCGTTAGCGAATCAAACTGTCGTTCCTGCTCAGACTGGGTCGCGCGACCGATGAAAACCATAAACAAGGGAATTAGCGGAATTGTGAAAACCAGGATGATCGAGCTCAGCGGATCAACCAGAAAAAAGATTGCGACTGTGAGCGGTGTGACCAAAATCGCGTAAACGAACTGTGGAAGGAACTTGCCGAAATACGAGTCCAAGGAATCCAAGCCTCGAGTGGCAAGAATGACCAGTTCTGAAGGTGAAATCTCGCCGTTTGAATACTGCTGCTCTAGTAAGTCTTTGCGCAATTGAAGTTTCACTTGGACACTTACTTTTGCGGCATAAAACTCTTGAAAGAAAGCCACGGCGACTTTGGTAATCACTCCAAATAGAAAAACCGGCACCAGCGAGATTGAGAAAGGTTTCTCTGCGGCCGTTTGCGCGATGAAATTGGAAATGGAAAAGGCTAGAGCAACGGAAGCGATGCTACCAATTAGCCCTAGCCCCACCAACACCACCAACCACCGGCGAACCACCCGTACTCGGGTGATCAGCCGGCGGTCTAATGGTTTGATGATCTTCTCCTAGTGAGCGCCTGCTGGGATGTTCTTGCGACTAACTCGCTTTGAGAACACCCAGTAAGTCCATGCCTGGTAGGCAAGAACAAGCGGAAGGCTGAATACCGCTACCCAGCTCATGACGGTAAGAGTGTACTGGCTCGAAGATGCGTTCTGAATCGTCAACGAAAATGCCTCATCAGTAGTCGATGGCAGTACGTTCGGGAACAGCGCGGCGAAAAGTGAACCAACCGCCGTCATGACCGTGATTACCAGTAGCGTGAATGACCAGCCGTCGCGTCCTAAGTGGTTCAACACAAGCGCTGAAATCAACGCTACCGCCGCTACAGCACTTAGCCCTAGCCCAAGCCAACTGAAGTTGGCGAGAAGGGTCCAAGTTAGGAATCCTGCCGCGAGCAATGTTGCGACGACTCCAACCTTGGTGGCCAGTGCACGAGCACGATCACGCACATCACCTTCGGTCTTGAGAGTGATGAACACCAAACCATAGGTGAAGAACAAGGTCAATGTGACCAAGCCACCGAGTAAACCGTAAGGGTTTAGCAGCGTTAGTAGATTTCCGGTGTAGATGTGCTTTTCGTTTAGAGGAACACCCTGAACGATGTTGCTGAATGCGGTTCCCCAGAGCAAAGCTGGAACTGCCGAGCCGATGATAATCATCCAGTCGAAGGTGTTCTTCCACTTCTGAGTTTCACCCTTACCGCGATATTCAAATGCGACACCGCGTGCAATCAGGGCAGCTAGCATAAGCAATAGCGCCAAGTAGAAACCGCTGAACAGTGACGCATACCATTCCGGGAATGCCGCGAACAGGCTGGCGCCGGCCACGAGTACCCAGGTTTCATTCATGTCCCAAACCGGACCGATGGTATTTATGACTACTCGACGATCGACGTCGTCGCGGCTGACGAACGGCAACGCCATTCCGACTCCGAAGTCGAATCCGTCTAGGACGAAGTAACCGATAAACAGGACACCTACTACTAGGAACCAGATTTCATTTAGTTGCATTTTTATGTCCTCGATTCTTAGTAAGCAACGCTTAGTTTGTCGGTGTCTTTGTTTTCGGCGATCAGGTCATCGTTAGGACCTTGCTCGATTGCCTTCATGAGCAGCTTGAACTCCACGACTGCGAGCACACCATAAAGAAGCGTGAACACAATTAGTGAGATCAGCACGTCACTGGCCGAAACACCAGGTGAAACACCGTCGGCGGTTTTCATCAGCTTGAAAACGATCCATGGCTGGCGTCCCATCTCGGTAAACATCCAACCGACAGCAATCGCCAAGAGCGGCATTGGCGACATCCAAATGGCGGTGTTCCACTGCCACTTCTTTAGTTCGATGTTTCCCTTACGGGTTAGCCATAGCCCGACAACTGCAATCAACATGGCTAGGGCACCTAGACCAATCATCCAACGGAACGACCAGTAGGTTAGCCAAATGATTGGCATGTAGTCACCGGGGCCAAACAATGTTGCGTACTGTGCTTGGAGATCGTTTAGGCCTTCTACTTGACCGTCCCAGGTGTGGGTCGACAGAAACGAAAGCAGGTTTGGAATACGGATTGAGAATAGTTCGGTGTGGCCGTCCGGTGTTCCCCAAGTAAACACCGAGAAAGATGCATTCTTGCTGGTTTCGTATAGCGCTTCAGCAGCAGCCATCTTCATTGGCTGAGTCTCTACCATCGCCAAACCTAGCCCGTCGCCAGATAGCAGGGTACCGAATCCACCGGCCAGCACGGTCCAAAGACCTAGCTTGAGCGAGGTCATCATCGATGAAATATACTGCTTGCGCTTCAGGTGATATGCCGAAATTCCAACTAGGACGGCACCCGCGGTCATGATTGAAGCGGTGATTGTGTGCGGGAATTGGTTCAATGCCACGATGTTAGTAAGCACTGCACCGATATCGGTTAGCTCAGCTCGATTCTTGGCTTCGTTGATTTCAAAGCCGACCGGATTCTGCATGAATGAGTTTGCGGCCAAAATGAAGTAGGCCGATAGCCAAACGCCGAGTACGGTGATCCAAATGGTAGCGAGGTGCACTTTCTTCGAGAGACGACCCCAACCGAAGATCCATAGCCCAATGAAGGTGGATTCAAAAAAGAATGCCAGGAGGCCTTCCATCGCAAGTGGAGCTCCAAAGATGTCACCTACGAATCTGGAGTAATCTGACCAGTTCATTCCAAACTGAAATTCCTGGACGATTCCGGTAACCACACCCATGGCGAAATTGATCAGAAACACCTTGCCGAAGAACTTGGTTAGCCTGAGGAATTTTTCGTCGCCGGTTTTAGTCCAGATGCTTTGCAAAATCGCAACCAAGAGCACCATACCGATGGTGATTGGAACGAATAAGAAGTGATAGACAGTGGTGAGTCCGAACTGCCATCGCGATAGGTCTAACGTAGACAAAATCGCACCTTTCTGAACGGTCTCTCAATCCGTTCAACTTCAGTCTTCTCCTCCGGTTTAGAAAAATCTACAAAGGTAAACCTAACTTCGTTTGCTTCCTAACGATTATTCGAAGGTCTAATCTAGAGACATGTGCGGACGCTTTGTAGTGGCAAAAACGGTTGGTGAAATCCTTACGATTTTCGAAGCCGATGAGATTGTTGGCGAAGTTCCTGGGATCAGCTACAACGTAGCCCCCACCCAAGATATCGCCATCATCGTTGACCGCTCGTTTGAAAAAGCCCCGGACGGCTCGCCAATCGGCGAACTTCACCGCGAGATTCACGCCGCCCGCTGGGGTCTTGTTCCTCGATGGGCGAAGGCCGTCGACGGCGCTCCCCTGATCAACGGACGCATCGAAAGCATTCTCGAAAAACCTTCGTTCAAAGACTCGGTCGTTCGTCGTCGCTGTGTGATCCCCGCTAGCGGTTACTACGAGTGGCAAGTGAAGCCAGACGGCACCAAGCAGCCGTTCTACATCCACGCCGGCGATGACGGAATGTTCGCCCTGGCCGGTCTCTACGAGTGGTGGAAGAATCCGGCAGACGGTAAGTGGCTACTCTCGGCGACCACGCTCACCAAGCACACCGCACCCGAGCTTGCCCACATTCACGATCGCAACCCGGTACTACTCACCCCAGACACCTTTGAGGCCTGGATTGACCCTCACATCGAGGGTGAGGAGTCACTGCTCGAGGCCATTGCGCAGGGCTCGGACGACGTGATGCAAGAGGTCTTATTCCAGCCGGTTGGCCCTGATGTTGGCAAGGTTCGCATCAACGACCCATCGCTAATCAAATCAATTTAGGCGACACGCCGTAGCCGATTTGCAATGTCGTAGCCCCTTCGTACACTCTTGATATTCGAACAATTGTTCGAATACTTCGGGAGGTGTAACAGTGAATCAAATCAACGAACCGGTCGCCATGGTGGTCAATGGAAATGGCGAACCAATCGGCTTCAAATGGCGGGGCAGCAACTTCTTGGTGGCCAATAAGCCAACTCGCTGGTTCGCCCGTCGTCAGTGGTGGAAAGAGGCGGCCAGGGTGCAGCGCGGCATCGGCGTCGACGTAATCGAGGTTGAGATGTGGCGCCTGCTGGCCAGCGATCTAGCAAAGCACACCTGCCTACAGTACGAGCTACTACACAGCGTGAACTCTAACGACTGGCGGTTGGTGCTGGTCTACCCATGACCTTCCCCCACCTGCACGTGGCCTCAGCCTTTTCGGGACACTACGGGGTCACTCGCCCCGAGCTCCTCGCTGAAGCCACCGCAGCCAGGGGCGGAACACATGCCGCGGTAACCGACCGAAACGGGCTCTACGGGGCCGTCAAGCACATTGGAGCCTGTCTCAAGCTCGGCCTCACCCCAATCATTGGGGTGAGCCTCAATATCCTGAGCGATGACGGCAACAAACTGGCTCGTTGCGTGATCCTCGCCCACGGCTCAGACGGCGGTCTCGGCTGGAGCGCGCTTTGCCAAATCGTTTCCAAAGCCAACCAGACCAAGCAAAAAGAAGCGGGCATCAAACTCTCAGAACTCGGCACACTGGCCACAAGAGACTCCCTAGCGGTGGCAACCGTACTGCTCGGGCCAGACAGCGACTTCGGCAACGCCGTCCTGGCCGAAGATCGGGTAACCGCAGCAGCCAGCCTGGTCGCCTGGCGCAAGGCACTTCCCCACCGAGGTTCACTCGCGGTTGAAATCACCACCCATCTCACCGAACCGGGAACACCATATTCGATGGTGCAAGCCAGACGCATGTTGCAACTGGCAGACAACCTCGGAATCCCCGCGGTACTTACCAACTCGGTGCGCTACCTAGAACCGGATGACGCCCTAACCGCAGATGTTTTAGACGCTGCCAGACACCTAGAACCACTCGGCGAATTCACACCCCAACCGAACGCCCAGGCCTGGCTCAAACCGCAGAGACTCATGGAGAAGCTCGCCGAAGAAATCACCGAAGAAAAGGCCAGAGCCAAAAAACTCCTAGACACCACCCACAAACTTGCCGAGGCCTGCTCACTCAACCCTGAAAAAGACTGCGACTGGGGTAAACCAAAGACCCCGGAGAAAGCCCTGCTCGGGATCGACGGCAACCCATTCGAGGTGCTCTGGCAAAAGGCTCACGCCGCCATCAACTGGCGCTACCCGAACGCCAGAGAGAAGAAACTACTGGAGGTGAAACACCGCCTGAGCAAGGAACTAATCACTATCAACCAGCTGGGCTTCGCCACCTACTTTCTAACCGTGGCCGATGTTGCCCAGATGATCCGAGACATGCGCATCCGCATCGCCGCCAGAGGTTCTGGCGCCGGCTCGCTCACCAACTACCTGCTCGGCATCAGCGGCGTTGATCCAATCGACCACGATCTGCTCTTCGAACGCTTCCTCTCCACCGAACGCTCCAGCCTTCCGGATATCGACATCGACGTGGAATCGGCCAGGCGCCACGACATCTACCGAGCCATCTTCAAACGCTACGGAAGCCAGCGCGTGACCCTGCTCTCGATGCAATCCACCTACCGCGGACGAGGTGCCATGCGAGACTCAGGGCTAGCCTTAGGCCTCGACGACGAAGAGATCGACGACATCGCCAAGAACATGTGGCGATTTAGCGCTAGAAGCTTTAGAGCCGCGACCGAAACCAAACCGGAGCTAGCGAAGTTCAGCAAAGCCCTCGAAGCAGACCGAAAGATGAACCTGCTGGTCGACATCACCGAACGCCTGGACCGCCTACCCCGTCACATCTCGATGCATCCGTGCGGAGTTATCCTTGGCGATGGCAACCTGCTGAACCTCACCCCAATCGAACCAAGTGGCATGGGTCTACCCATGAGCCAGTTCGACAAAGATGACATGGACCCAATGGGCATGCTCAAGCTAGACGTCCTAGGCGTGCGAATGCAGAGTGCCATGGCCTACGCAATTCGCGAAATCGAGAAGACCACCAAGCAACACATCGAACTGGATGAAATCCCGAAGGACGACCCCGCCACCTTCGAACTAATCCGAACTACCAACACGCTCGGCATCTTCCAGATTGAAAGCCCCGGTCAGCGCGAACTGACCGGCAAACACCAACCAACCGAGTTCAACGACCTCACGATCCAGATTTCCCTGTTCCGCCCGGGTCCAATGAAGGGCAACATGATTGCTCCCTACCTCGACGGACGCCACGGTTTCGCCAAACCCGAATACCTTCACCCAGACCTGAAGCCGATCCTGCAGGAAACCTTCGGTGTGGTGATCTTCCACGAACACGTGCTTCGCATCTTCGACAAAATGACCGGCTGTGGTCTTGCCAAAGCAGACGAATTCCGCCGCAGCCTGGAAGACCCGAGAGTCGCCCAGAGCGTGGAACGCTTCTTCAAAACCCAAGCCACCAACCGTGGCTATGACCGCCAGACCATCGAAAAGGTTTGGGAGATTCTGGCCAGCTTCTCCAGCTTCGGCTTCTGCAAGGCTCACGGAGCTGCCTTCGCCCTGCCCACCTACCAAAGCGCCTGGCTCAAGACCCATTTCCCAACCGAATTCATCGCAGGCCTCCTCACCCACGATCCAGGAATGTACCCGAGAAGACTCCTCCTCGCCGAAGCCAGACGCCTCGGCGTGAACCTACTGCCAATCGACGTCAACCATTCCAAAGACGAATTCCTCGTTCAACAGCTTCCCCACTCGCCCGCATTCGGTGTTCGCATGGCCCTCACCGACGTCAAGGGAATCAGCGAAGCGGAAGTACAGAGAATCATCGAACACCAGCCATACGAATCAATCGCCGATTTCTATCTGCGAGCCAAACCTTCCCGCAAAACCCTGAACAACCTCGCCCTGGTTGGAGCGCTGGATGAACTAGCCCAGGCGTCTGGACACCACCGCGGTGATGTGATGCAGCGCGTCAAGGAACTAAACCTTCTAAAGACCAGACCAAAGGAAGACCCGAACCAGACGAGCTTCGTTTTCGACCTAAAGGAACAACTCCCGAGAACCGAAGACCTCAGCAAAGAAGAGAAACTTCAGGCAGAACTCGAGATCCTCAAGATGGATGTCACCGAACACCAGATAGAGCAGTTCCGCCCAATGCTCGATGCCATGGGAGTGGTTCACTCAAACGAACTGGTGAGCCTTAGAAATAAGTCAGACGTACTAATCGCCGGTGTGAGAGTTGCCACCCAAACTCCCCCGATGCGCTCAGGCAAAAGAGTGGTATTTCTGAGCCTGGACGACGGCCACGGAACCGCAGACGCCACCTTCTTCGACGAAGCGCAGGAACGAACCAGCGGAATCCTGTTCAACACCAGACTCCTGCTTATTGCCGGCAAGACCAGACGAACCGGAGTCAACGGGGTATCGATCATGGCCGAAAACGCCTGGAGCCTCAGAGAGCTCTGGAGCCAGTGGCTAAACCAGCAAAAGGCCGGCTAGGCAGCCTGAATCGAACGCTTGGATAGACCCATGAAGTACCCGGCAATCTTCTGATCAACCGGAGTCTCAGGATTGGTCGCAGCACCCAGAGTAATGAATAGCGGAGTGAAGTGCTCCACGGTTGGGTGCGCATAAGGCATTCCAGGAGCCTGGGTCTTGTAGTTGATTAGCGAATCAACATCACCCTTCATCATCGCCTCAACCGACCAGGCATCGAACTCTGCCGACCAAGTTGGTGGCTCGGCGTTCACACGCCAGTCACGAATAAATGGAAGACCGTGGGTTAGGAAGCCAGAACCAATGATCAAAACACCCATGTCGCGAAGTGGCTTCAAACGAGCACCGATCTCCATGAGCTTCACCGGGTCGTGAGTTGGCATAGAAAGCTGAATCACCGGAATGTCAGCATCCGGATACATAACCTTCAACGGAACCCATGCTCCGTGATCCAAACCACGCGACGCGTGACGGTGTAGCGGCTCATTATCCGGCATCATCGACGCAACCAAGTCACCCAACCAACTAGCATCCGGGGTCTCGTACTTCATGTTGTAGAACTTCGGAGCAAAACCACCGAAGTCATAAATCAGAGGGGTGTTCGCAGCTGTAGAGGTAATCGAAATCGGCGCCGACTCCCAGTGAGCCGAAACAATGACGATTCCGCGCGGCTTGCCTACATTCTTCGACCATTTGGCCAACTGGGTCATCCAAAGCTCATCATCCAAAAGCGGAGGGGCTCCGTGCGATAGGTAAAGTACCGGCTGCTTTTCACTCATGTCTTAAGTAAAGCACACCTTTACTAAAACTATTCCAATTACTTGGCGTCAAACTCCGCAAGAATTGCCGCGGTGCCAGAAGCACCCACGCGAGTCGCCCCAGCCTCAACCATGTCGATCAACTGGTCAAGAGTACGAACTCCCCCGGATGCCTTCACACCAAGCTCAGGAACCGTCTGAGCCATCAACGAAACCACATGAGCATTCGCCCCACCGGACGCAAACCCGGTCGAAGTCTTCACATAACCAGCGCCCGCCTCACGAGAAAGCTCGCAAGCACGAACAATCTGCTCGTCGGTAAGTTCCGAAGTCTCCAGAATCACCTTCACCAGAGCCAAATCAGCAGCCTCCACCACAGCCTTGATATCTTCAAGGACCAGGTCATCACGACCCTCAATGAGGTGACCGATGTGAATCACCATGTCAATCTCGTTCGCGCCCTGCGAAACCGCAAGTGACGTCTCAAACGCCTTCACATAAGACTCGTTGGTGCCGTGAGGGAAACCAACTACGGTAGCCAACCCAACCTCGGAATCCCCCAACAGCTCCTTAGCCAGAACCATGTCAGAAGGACGGAAGCAAACCGCCGCCACCTTCGATTCGATAGCAACCTCAACCGCAGCGCGGATGTCATCAGCAGAAGCAGCGGGCTTCAAAACGGTGTGGTCAATAAATCCAGCAATTTGTTCACGAGTGTATCCGCGGTAAGTCATAACCATAAGTCTAAGTTTGAAACATGCGAATCACCGTTCAGGTCAAGCCAGGCTCCAAGAAAGGACCACTGGTTGAAGACATCGACGGCCTACTCACGGTATTCGTACCTGAAAGAGCCGTGGACGGCAAAGCCAACGAGGCAGTCCTCAAACTCCTCGCAGAACACCTCGGAACTAAACCAAAGAACCTAAGCCTAGAATCCGGCTTCACCAGCAAAATCAAACGCTTCAGATTGGAAGAATCATGAAAATCGCCATGGCATCAGACCACGCCGGCCTAGAACTCAAGAAAACCATCGCAAAGCTCCTCGAGAGCATGGGTCACACCGTCGAAGACTTCGGCACCCACACCTCAGACGCAGCCGATCTGCCAGACTTCGTCCACCCTGCCGCGCTAGCGGTATCTAATGGCGAATGCGACCGAGGAATCTTCGTGGACGGCGTTGGCTACGGTTCCGCCATGATCGCCAACAAAGTCAAAGGCGTATTCGCAGCCGTCTGCCAAGACCCATTCTGCGCCGAACTAGCCAGAAGCCACTCAGACACCAATGTGCTCTGCATCGGCGGCAAGATCATCGGTGAAGCGATCGCCCTAGAAATCGTAAAGGTTTGGATGACCACCGAGTGGATGGGGCTAACCGAAGAGAAGTATGCGCGCCGGGTTCGCAAGGTGCAGGAAATCGACGCAAAACTCTGCTGCTAAAACAAAAAGACACTCGATTTCTCGAGTGTCTTTTCTTTTGGTGGACCTGAGGGGACTTGAACCCCTGACCCCCTGCATGCCATGCAGGTGCGCTACCAGCTGCGCCACAGGCCCGGTTTGTTGCCAGGCAACTTCTCTACTTTACTACAAACCTAGGCGGTAGCAAGTTCGATGGCTGGGCAGCCTCCGAATAGACGTTCGTGGGTGTAGTACATACGCTCTTCTTCGTGCATGACGTGAACGGCGATGTCACCGAAGTCGAGCAGGATCCAGCGACTGAGGGTTTTTCCTTCTCGGCGAAGTGCGTCGACGCCGATCTCGGAAAGCTTCGCTTCGATTTCGTCGGCGATGGCGGAAACTTGGCGTTCGTTCTTGCCGGAGACCCAGAGGTAGATGTCGTTTAGTGGGGTTACCGAGCTGACGTCTAGCGCAACTAGGTTGTCACCAAGCTTGTCTAATGCGGCAGCTGCTGCGATGTTGGCAATCTTGATGGCTTCTGGGGTGGCGGTCATGTGTCCTTAGTTGATTAGTTTGAACCAGTAAGCAGCGATAACTAGTGCGCCCAAGGTTATGAGTAAGAGAGAGGTGGTGGCCAGGATGATGACCTGGCCTTCGCTGCGGCGATTCTTGATTGGTAGAACCCCTACCTTGGCACTCGAGTTCATGACTGCCTTGGCGCGAATTGGAGGAATTCCACCGGTGGTTTCTGATCCCATGTCCTGAGCAATGGCTTCTTCGTCCACTGTCTCGACGGTGCCGGTGATGATCTCGATGCTTCCGGTGTTAGTGCCGAGCGGAATGTCGATGGCGCCGGTCTTCAGAATGTCGCCAGATTCAGTGACGATCTCGGTGTTCAGAGCATCTGGGATGACTGGCATAGTGATTTGGTTGGTCTGAGGTTCCTTGAACAGCTGGTTAGGGAACTCTTCAGTTTCGTCAATGACCGAATGGGCTACATCCGAGAACTCGTATGGGTCTTCGGCGACTGCGATGTCGACTAGGTCGTCGAATACTTCAGGTTCTGGGACAAGATAAGTTTCAGGAATGTCGATGACCGCAGGCTCTGGTTCTGGGATGACGACCGGAGCGGTTGGAGTTGCAACGGGTGCAGTTAGCGGCTCAGCTTCGTCGGCCTGCATGGCGGCCCAGAGTTCGTAGTCTGCGTTGTTGGTCATTGCTTTACCTGATAGAGCTTGTGCTTACCAATATATTGAACCACGCCATCGGGAACTAAATACCAAACAGGTTCGCCTTCGACTACGCGGGCACGAATGTCGGTGGAGGAAATAGCAAGTGCTGGGATCTCGAGAACACTGATTGCGCCTTCTGGAGCCGGAGGAAGTTCAAGTTTGTGACCTGGTCTGGTGACCGCGACGAAGTGGGCTAGCGGCCAAAGTTGCTCGTGATCTTTCCACTCGAGCATCTGCTTCACTGCGTCTGCGCCGGTGATAAAGAACAGTTCGGCGCCTGGGAAAGCCTTTTGGATATCTCGCAAAGTGTCGACGGTGTAGGTGGGACCTTCGCGGTCGATGTCCACTCGGGAAACCGTGAATCTCGGGTTCGACGCGGTTGCAATAACCGACATTAGATAGCGGTGTTCGCCGTCGGTAACTTTGTCTTTTTGCCAAGGGGTTCCGGTTGGAACGAACAGCACGCCGTCTAGGTTAAACGCCGAAGCCACCTCGCTGGCTGCAACGAGGTGACCGTGGTGAATTGGGTCGAAGGTGCCACCCATTACGCCCAGACGAGACATTGAGAGCACCTACCGCTTGGGAAGCGGCTTAGTGGTGACCGTTCGAGTCGTTTGAGTGGTGCTCGTGACGGTTCGAGACGTCGCGGTAGGACCAGGTCACAAGACCCATGAGAATGAATACCGCCATGGCAATAACGCCAAACACTACGGTTGGGAATGGTGGAACCCAGTGGGTTGCTGCTTCAGCTAGGTACTGCATTGTTATCTCCTATTTGAGGTCTGTGAATAGTTTAGGCGCGAATGTGGCCATTGCCACGCACTAGCCACTTAGTTGAGGTCAATTCCTGCAAGCCCATAGGGCCTCTGGCGTGGAGTTTCTGCGTGGAAATGCCCACCTCGGCACCAAAACCGAACTCTCCCCCGTCTGTGAATCGCGTGGAGGCGTTGACAAGAACGGCAGCGGAGTCAACCTCGGCGAGGAAGCGTTCGGCATTCTCAGCGTTTTCAGTGATGATCGATTCAGTGTGGTGAGTCGAGTATTTGTTGATGTGGTCGATTGCTTCGTCGAGGTTCTTTACGACCTTTACCGAGAGTTCCTGAGCCATGTATTCGGTTGACCAGTCTTCCTCGGTGGCCGGAATGACGGAAGGTTCGATCTGGGCTACGGTTTCGTCACCGTGCAGGATGACGTCCTTTTCAGCGAGCTTGGCGAAAATCTTTGGCAGAAGTTTCGCGGCAACCTTTTCGTGAACCAGAAGTGTTTCGAGCGAGTTGCAAACACTCACGCGCTGGGTCTTTGAGTTGAACACGATGTCAACCGCCCAGTCTTCTCTCGCGGTTTCATCAAGGAACAGGTGAGTTACCCCAGCACCGGTTTCGATTACTGGAACCTTGGATTCCTGGATCACGGTCTGAATGAGGTTGGCGGATCCTCTAGGAATTAAGACATCGATGAGCCCGCGGGCATGCATCATGGCGGTTGCACCATCACGGCCGAAGTCGTCGACGGTTTGAACGGCGTTGCGTGGAAGACCAACTTCTTCGAGTGCATCCTGAAGAAGCTTTACGAGCACTCGGTTGGAGTTCTCAGCTGCTGTTCCGCCGCGAAGCACTATTGCGTTGCCGGTCTTGATTGCTAGCGCGGTTAGGTCCACGGTTACGTTTGGACGTGCTTCGTAGATGGCGCCAATTACACCGAATGGAACCCGAACTTCTTTGAGGTCAAGGCCGTTGGCAAGCGTGCTGTGACGAACTACTTCACCGACTGGGTCTTTCAAGGTCACAACCTGAGTAACTGCATTTGCCAGCGCAATGATGCGCTCATGGTTCAGCATCAGGCGATCAAGTAGGCCGTCACCGATTTCCTTGGCGATGCCGTTCTCGATGTCGATGCGGTTAGCGGCGATGATTTCGTCGGCGCGAAGTTCCAGCAGCTTGGCGATGGCACGCAGGGCGTCATTCTTCTGCGAAGTCTTCGCAACACCCATTGCGGTGTAGGAGTCTTTCGCTAGCTGAATGATTTCGATTGCAGACATGGTTCTAGATTAGCCTTCGGCCTGTTCGAACCAGGTGCCCACGCGCTCGCCCGAGAGCGCTGCCGATACCTTGCTGGTGTCGGTTAGTAGCACTGGGATTCCACTCTTGTTGGCTAGCTTGGCTGCACTGACCTTGGTGCGGGCTCCCCCGGTGCCGAAACCGGTTGAGGTGTCGCCGATTTGTATGCCAGATAGGTCGTCTTCGTAGGTGACCCATTCGATGCGCTGAGCGCCGGCTTCCTTAGGAGGTCGGTCATATAGGGCGTCGATGTCGCTGAGCAGAATCAGTACGTCCGCGTTTAGGAGCGTTGCCACCTGAGCCGCCAGGTTGTCGTTGTCGCCGAAACGGATTTCCTGAGTGGCTACGGTGTCGTTCTCGTTGACGATTGGAAGCACGCGGAGTTCGAGTAGACGATCCATTGCAGCTTTGGCGTTTGCCTTGGTTTCCTTGCCTTCGAGGTCTGCGGTGGTGAAGAGCACCTGGCCGGCCACAATGTTCGACTTCTCCAGTTCAGTTTGGTATCGAGTGATTAGGCGACTCTGGCCAACAGAAGCAAGTGCCTGGCTGGTTGCCAGATCATCAGGCTTGGTGTCTAGGTTTAGCAGAGGCATACCGGTTGCAATTGCACCGGAAGACACTAGGACGACTTCGCTGCCATTTTTGTGAGCTGCGGCAAGAGCGGCAACTAGCACTTCAAGCTGGCCTGCGTTTTCGCCACTGATTGATGACGAGCCAACCTTCACAACGATGCGCTTCGCCACTGGGATCTCGCGTGCGTCGTGGATGGCCATTACTTCTCGTCCTTGATTTCTCTCGCGACGTTCCACTTGCCAGACTTGCGTTCCTTCTCGAACTCGTCTCGAAGTGCGGCGCGCTGGTCCATCATCTCCGCGTACTCTTCGCGGCGATCCTTGGTAGTGCGTCGGTCGTTGGTGTCTAGGCGGCGATCAGATCCACGAGGACCCGAGATAACCTCGGCTGCCGAAGAAATGGTTGGCTCCCAGTCGAAGACCACGCCGTTACCCTGACCAATGACCACCGTGTCGCCGGCAAGCGCGCCAGCCTTGAACAGGGCGTCTTCGATGCCGAGCTTATTGAGTCGGTCACCGAGGTAACCCACAGCCTCTTCATTACCGAACATGGTCTGGGCAACCCAGCGCTCTGGCTTAGCGCCGGTAATGCGGTAGGCAACGTCATCACCCCAGTGTTCAACGGTGATGGCAAAGTCTTTTTCACCCTTGCGGCGGGTCTGCTGCATGAGCTGAACCTTCGGGCGTTCAGGTGCGAGGTTGATAACACTCTTGCGGTGTTCCTCAACCAGTTCGGCGATTGCGAAACCAAGTTCCTTTAGACCATCGCGGCTAGCGGCCGAAACCTCGAATACCTTGTAGCCGCGGGCCTCAAGCTCAGGCTTTACGAACTCTGCTAGCTCACGAGCATCAGGAACGTCGACCTTGTTCAGTGCAATTAGCGCCGGACGCTCGGTTAGCGGAACCTGACCTTCTGGCACTTCGTATTCGTTCAGTTCGTGAAGAATCTTGTCTAGGTCGGTAATTGGATCGCGACCTGGCTCCATGGTGGCGCAGTCGAGAACGTGGAGCAGTGCAGCGCAACGCTCAACGTGGCGCAGGAATTCAAGACCTAAGCCTTTACCCTTGCTTGCACCTTCGATTAGACCTGGAACGTCGGCGATGGTGTAGCGGGTGTTACCCGACTGAACCACACCTAGGTTTGGGTGAAGAGTGGTGAATGGGTAGTCTGCAATCTTTGGACGAGCGGCAGACATCGCTGCAATCAAGCTCGACTTACCTGCGCTTGGGTAACCAACTAGGGCTACGTCAGCAACAGTCTTGAGTTCGAGGATGACCTCACCAGACCAGCCAGGGACACCTAGCAGTGCGAAGCCAGGCGCCTTCCGCTTAGAGTTGGCAAGGGCAGCGTTACCAAGGCCACCCTGGCCACCTTCGGCAACCACTAGGGTCATGCCGGCTTCGTCTAGGTCAGCAATCAGTTTGCCGTCCGCGTCTTTGACCACAGTTCCAACTGGAACTGGAAGCACTACGTCTTTACCAGTTGCACCGTTGCGGAAATCGCCGGCACCCTTAGCGCCATCGCCACCCTGCTGGTGCGGCCGGAAGTGGTATTCGAGCAGAGTGGTTACGTCTGGATCAGCGATCAGGCTGATTGAACCACCATCGCCACCATCGGCACCGTCTGGACCAGCAAGTGGCTTGAACTTCTCGCGCTTGATCGAAACACAGCCATCGCCACCGTTTCCGGCGCGCAAGTGAAGGGTCACCTGATCTACGAACTGGATCATTCCTACACCTTCCTAAAAAGTTAGAAGGCGAGCCAATTGGCTCGCCTTCAAAAAACTTGTCCTAAGACTTAAGCCGCAACGATGTTGACGACTCGGCGGCCACCCTTGGTGCCGAACTCAACGGCGCCTGCAGATAGAGCGAACAAGGTGTCGTCCTTGCCGCGACCTACGTTAACGCCCGGGTGGAAGTGAGTTCCACGCTGACGAACGATGATTTCACCGGCGTTTACAACCTGACCAGCGTAGCGCTTTACGCCTAGACGCTGTGCGTTTGAGTCACGACCGTTACGAGTAGAGCTAACACCCTTTTTGGAAGCCATTTTCTAGTTCCTTACTTGATCTCGGTGACCTGGACGCGAGTTAGGTCCTGGCGGTGACCCTGACGAGTCTTGTAGCCGGTCTTGTTCTTGTACTTCTGGATGATGATCTTTGGACCGCGTAGGTCTCCAAGGACCTTGGCCGAAACCTTTACCTTTGCTAGTGCTGCGGCGTCGGTGGTGACCTTTTCGCCGTCAACTAGAAGTAGAGCTGGAAGGGTGATGGTCTCACCCTCAGCTGCCTTCTGGCGGTCAAGGGTCACGATGGTGCCAACCGACACCTTCTCCTGGCGAGCGCCAGAGCGAACTACTGCGTAAACCACGGTTTTACCTTTTTCTTGAAAAGACTTTGAATTGAACTCGCGAGTGTTCAGCGAGCAACTATCCAACTTTACAGCCTTTTAGGGCTGTTCGTCAAACGTATTTAGTCGTCTTTTTGGGTTTCTTCTTCTGTTTTTGGGGTCACAATACCGCCCGAGGTTACTCGTTTGGACTTGCGCTTACCCTGACCTGGCTCCGATGGCTCAGGAAGAGCATCGAGAACTGCGGTTAGGGATGGGTCTTCGTTTGGAGCAGCCACGTCGTGGTCTCCGATTGTGCTGGCGGCAATCTTGGCCACTACAGAGTTAATCTGCGATGCACTCTCGGCGGTAACAACCTTGGCAACTTCCTGCTTCGGAGGCTGGTTCTTGTTCTTCTTACCCTTGCCCGACTTCTGCTGACCTTCACCGGTGTTCTCAGCTTGTGCTGGCGATTTGGCGCGCATGTGTGGCTCGTGATGAACAATCACACCACGGCCGGCACAGATGTCACAAGGCTCACTAAAGGTCTCAAGTAGACCAATTCCGAGCTTCTTACGGGTCATTTGAACCAAACCCAGCGAGGTCACTTCAGCAACCTGGTGCTTTGTGCGGTCACGGCTTAGGCATTCCATCAAGCGACGTTGCACTAAGTCGCGGTTGCTCTCTAGGACCATGTCGATGAAGTCGATGACGATGATTCCACCGATGTCTCGGAGACGAAGCTGGCGAACCACTTCTTCTGCCGCTTCAAGGTTGTTCTTGGTAACGGTCTCTTCGAGGTTGCCACCGGAACCCACGAATTTACCGGTGTTTACGTCAACCACGGTCATGGCCTCGGTGCGGTCGATGACCAGCGAACCACCAGATGGTAGGTAGACCTTGCGCTCCAGCGCCTTGTAGATCTGCTCCCCTACGCGGTATTCGTCGAAGACATCCTTGTCACCGGTGTATTTCTCCACGCGCTCGAGCAAGTCTGGGGCAACCGCGGCTAGGTAACCTTCAATTGCCTCACGTGCGTCATCACCGGAAATAACCAGCTTCTGGAAGTCTTCGTTGAAGACATCGCGAATGATCTTGATTAGCAGGTCTGGCTCGCTGTGCAACAGTAGCGGAGCCTGAGACTTCGAAACCTTCTTCTGAATCTCGTCCCACTGCTTCTGCAGGCGCTGAACATCTAGGGTTAGCTGCTCTTCGGTTGCACCTTCGGCTGCGGTGCGAACGATTACGCCGGCGTCTTCAGGAAGTACTTCCTTCAGGATTTTCTTGAGGCGGGTGCGCTCGGTTTCAGGTAGTTTGCGCGAGATTCCATTCATGCTGCCGTTTGGCACGTAAACCAAATAACGGCCAGGCAGCGAGACCTGAGAAGTGAGTCGAGCACCCTTCTGCCCTACCGGGTCCTTGGTGACCTGAACTAGGACGGTGTCGCCAGACTTCAGCGCCAACTCAATACGGCGTGGCTGGTTGCCGGTCTCGGCTAGTTCCCAGTCAACTTCACCGGAGTAAAGAACTGCGTTACGACCACGTCCGATATCAACGAACGCGGCTTCCATGCTTGGCAGAACGTTCTGAACCTTACCCATGTAAACATTTCCAATTAGGGAAGCTTCAGCTGACTTGGCTACGTAGTGCTCAACCAAGATCTTGTCTTCGAGAACACCAATCTGAATCTTGCCGTCCTTCGAGCGAACAACCATGGTGCGGTCAACAGCTTCACGACGTGCGAGGAACTCAGACTCGGTAACGGTGTTACGACGACGACCGGCATCGCGACCATCTCGTCGACGCTGCTTCTTGGCTTCTAGACGAGTTGAACCGCGAACCTTCTGAGGCTCGTTGCTTGGCTCTTTTGGCTCGCGCGGAGTGCGAACCTTCACCACTGCGTTTGGAGCTACCTCACCAGGAATCTCTTCACCACTACGACGACGTGTGCGCTTACGCACGTGTGATTCGTCGTTGCTCTTCTCGTCTAGTGGCTTGCCGCGCTTCTTGTCGATGACTGGGGTCGGTAGGTCGGGTGCCATGAACAGTAGCGAGGTGGCTGATGCAGCAACCGGTGCTGGACTTTCCGCGCTTACTTCAACCGTCGAGGTCTTTTCGACCTTTGGCTTGCGTGCTCGAGTACTCTTTGGTTTCTCTACGTTTGCAGTCTCTACTGCTTCAACTTCAGGGGTAACCTGATCAGACTTTTTTCTAGCCATAACTAGCTCCATGCCGTTTCAGTCTGGGCCACACTCACCAGTTCTGAAACTATAAAAATTTGCGACCAGCCGGATGGCTGATCAAAACCTACTCGAACTCTTCCTCGGCTGCCCATTTGGGTCTTACGCTGTCAACGGTTTGTTCGAAAACCTTTAGTCGTTTTGCGTGTGGAGCAAAATCTAACTTCTTCAAGTATGCCACGATGCGATACTTATTGAATGAGCAACATCAAAACCACGGACGATTTTGTTGAGAGTCCTTCCAAGTCGTTTGCGTGGATGTCTATCATCGCCGGTGTCGTTGGTTGGTTCGCGGCCTTCTCCCTAACCCTCGAACGCATTCACGTTTCGAGTAACCCAGATGCCACGCTCTCCTGCGACCTGAACGTTTTTATCTCGTGCAAGACTGTGATGCTTACAGAACAAGCCAAGCTATTTGGTTTCCCTAACCCGCTAATCGGGCTCGCCGCCTTCGTGGCTCCAATCGCCGTCGGTGTCATGATTCTGGCCGGCGCCAAACTCAAGGCTTGGTTCTGGAGAATCTACCTGGTTGGCCTGAGCCTCGGCTTTGCATTCGTGATTTGGTTATTCACCCAGAGCACCTTCGTGATCCACGTACTTTGCCCTTACTGCATGGTCGCCTGGATCGCGATGATTCCGCTCTTCTGGCGGACCTTCATCTGGGCTGCCGCAGAGGGAGTCATCGACGTCCCGGTTCGTACAGTTGGATTCTTTGTAAAAGCTCAGGACAACACTTGGGTGTTCACCTTGGTCACCGAGCTTCTTGCGGCGCTAACCATAGCCATTGCCTTCTGGGACAAATGGCCAGCAACTTTTAGCTAAACCAAATACCTAGTTCTCGTGCGGCCGATTCTTCGGAGTCGCTTCCGTGAACCAAGTTCTGCATAACCTTTAGACCCCAATCGCGTCCTAGATCACCACGAATAGTTCCAGGTGCTGCGAAGGTTGGGTCGGTCGCGCCAGCTAGCGAGCGGAAACCTTCGATGACGCGGTGGCCTTCTAGTCGGATTGCCACAACTGGCCCGGAGAGCATGAACTCAACCAGTGGCTCGTAGAACGGCTTGCCCTGGTGCTCTGCGTAGTGCTGGGCTAGAAGATCGCGAGTTGGCTGCACGAGACGAAGTTCGGCAACGGTATAGCCCTTGTCTTCCAGACGCTGAATGATGTTGCCAATTAGATTGCGCTTCACACCGTCTGGCTTGATAAGCACCAAAGTTGCCTGAGTCATTAGTTATCTCCTAGTTTGTCTAGTTCTTCTAGTTTGGCAGCAGCACGGTTAGCTGCGTCAAGTGTGGTTCCGGTGAGCATCGCCCAACCCCAGAGACCGATAAAGATGAATGAGAACACCAGGAAGATGTAGCCAACCCAGTGAACGGTGATGACGAGAATCGAGAGCACCAGCGTGGATAGTTGTAGAGCCCAACCGAACCAGTAGCTACCCTTTTTACCTAGGACGCCTGGAGTCAGAATCATCACGATAGCGAGCACTAGACCTACAATCCAAATCATCGCTCCATCGGCAACCTGCAATCCGAATGCGGCAAGGGTTGCGAAAAAGACGACGAAAGATTCAAAGGCTAAAGCCATGGAACCTAGGGAACGACGAGCCGAACGAGCAGCCATGCTAATCCTCCTGAATCAAGGCTAGAACTTCTCCAACCACACTAAGCGAACCGGTGAAGACGATTGCATCTAGACCATCGCGAGCCACGGTTTCCTTGGCGCTCTGGTATGCCTTGGCAACCGATTCGGCCATTTCAACGTCACTGCCCCAGTACTTGGCAGCTAGGGCTGCCAGCTCTGCGGCTTCAATTGCGCGATCAGTCTTGGCGGAGGTGATGATTACCTTGGCAAAGCTCTGGCTAAGTGCCTCAAGCATTTGGTCTGCGTTCTTTCCGGCGAGGATACCGATTACACCTACCGCCTTCGGATCGGCAAACGAGCGCTTCAGTGCGCTCGCGAGCGATCGAACACCGTGCGGGTTGTGTGCGCCGTCCAAGATGGTCAGCGGTTCACGATCGATGACCTGAAGTCGTCCCGGTGAGGTCACGTCTGCGAAAGAAACACGAACGATGTCATCCAGGATGCGACGTTCGCCATTTCCGAGGAACGCTTCGACGGCAGCCAGTGCCACCGCGGCGTTCGCCGCCTGGTGTTCACCGTAAATCGGCATGAACATGTCTTCGTATTTGCCAGCTAAACCTTTGAGGGAGAAGTTCTGACCAACCAGCGAAGAGTTGGTATCTAGAAGATCGAAGTCTTTACCGGCAATCACGAAACGTTCGGCCGTTTCTTTGGCCTTTGATGAAAGGATGACTTGAACCTCAGGCTTCTGAGCAGCAGAGACCACGATCGCTCCGGGCTTGATGATTCCAGCCTTGGTGCCGGCGATTTCGGCGATGGTGTTGCCCAAACGGTCAGAGTGGTCAAGATCAATCGGAGTGAACACGGCTACGTCACCATCGGCGATGTTGGTCGAATCCCAGGCTCCACCCATTCCGACCTCTAGAACCAAAACATCTACCGGAGCGTCTGCGAAGACCGCAAAGGCCAGCAACGTGAGTGCCTCAAAGTAGGTGAGGATCGGTTCGTCAGCTGCTTCAAGTTCGGCATCCACTAACCCTAAGATCGGTTCGATATCGTTCCAAACCTCAATCAGAATTTCGTCGCTGACCGCTTCCCCATCGACCGCAATACGCTCGTTGAAACGAACTAGATGCGGGCTGGTGAACCGACCGGTGCGAAGCTTGTGCTCGCGAAGCAGACGCTCGATCATACGCGCGGTTGAAGTCTTGCCGTTGGTTCCGGTGACGTGAATGACACGGTAAGACTTCTGAGGGTCACCCAGCAGTGCCGCTGCACGTGCAGTTGGCTCGAGTCGCGGACGAAGCTGGTGTTCCGGCATTCGAGCCAGCAGGGCCTTCTCGAGTTCGGCTACGGTTTTGATCAAAGCTTGGCCACCGAAATCTGCGGTTCGGAAGAGCCTGCACCGGTCACGAGTTCGAGGGTAAGAGTTTCGCTCTTCACCAACTCCTCGTGAGCGGTAACTGCTGCAAGAACAACTTCATCGGCAAGGACGGTCAGCTTGATGCGGTCGCTGACATCGAGACCGGCATCCTTACGAGCCTGCTGGATCGAACGGATTAGGTCGCGGGCAACACCCTCGCGCTCAAGTTCTGGAGTCACCAAACCATCGAGCAGTACGAAACCACCGGAAGGCAAGATGGCGATCAGGTTGGTGTTGTCTCCTGCCGAGAGATCTGCAACGAGTGTTAGCTCGTACTCCTCCTCGAGCAGTTCAACGCCATCTACAACGACTTTCCCGTTCACAAGCTCCCAGGCACCAGACTTAGCGCCGCGGATTACGTGCTGAACGTTAGCACCCAGACGTGGGCCGGCAACTCGCGAGTTTACGGTTAGTTGCTTGACCACGCCGAACTTCTCTGCCGAAGACTCGTCCAGTTCCACAAGTTCAATTGCTTTCACGTTGAGCTCATCAGCTAGTAGCGATGCGAACTGCTCGAGGTCGGTCGAGTCCTTTGTGACCACGGTGAGCTTGGCTAGTGGCAAACGAACGCGAAGCTGCGCACCCTTGCGTAGCGCCTGCGACACCGACGATGCACTGCGAATCTGGTCCATAGCGGCAACCAGCTTGTCGTCGGCTGGGAAGTTCTTTGCGTTCGGCCAGTCGGTTAGGTGAACCGAACGACCACCGGTTAGCCCCTGCCAGATTTCTTCGGAAACCATAGGAAGTAGCGGAGCGGCTACGCGAGTCAAAGTTTCAAGCACAGTGTAAAGAGTGTCGAACGCCTCTTCTGAACCAACCCAGAAACGGTCGCGCGAACGGCGAACGTACCAGTTGGTAAGCATTTCGGCGTAGTCGCGAAGCAAGCTGGTTGCCGAATACGAGTCGTACTTGTCCATAGCCGCCTGAACCTCAAGGATTAGGTCGTGAGTCTTCGCAAGAAGGTAACGGTCAAGTACGTCGGTCGACTCGGTTGAGAACTTAGCCTCGTAGCCAGCAGCGTTTGCGTAGAGCGAGAAGAAGTAGAAGGTGTTCCACATCGGGAGCAGGAGTTGACGAACTCCCTCACGAATGCCCTGCTCGGTCACAATCAGGTTTCCACCTCGAAGGATCGGGCTCGAAAGCAGGAACCAGCGCATTGCATCGGCACCGTCGCGGTCGAAGACCTCGTTAACATCCGGGTAGTTACGCAGCGACTTCGACATCTTCTGGCCGTCGTTGCCAAGGATGATTCCGTGGCTGATCGCACTCTTGAACGCAGGGCGATCGAACAGCGCAGTAGCCAAAACGTGGAGTGTATAGAACCAACCGCGAGTCTGACCAACGTACTCAACGATGTAGTCACCAGGGTTGTGAGTCTCAAACCAGTCGCGGTTTTCGAATGGATAGTGCACCTGGGCAAACGGCATCGAACCAGATTCGAACCAGCAGTCAAGCACTTCAGGTACTCGACGCATAGTTGATTTGCCAGTTGGGTCGTCTGGGTTCGGGCGGGTTAGGTCATCAATCACCGGACGGTGGAAATCGCTTGGACGAACGCCAAAGTCTCGCTCGAGTTCGTCTAGCGAACCATAAACATCGATGCGCGGGTAATTCGGGTCGTCAGATTTCCAGACCGGAATCGGGGCTCCCCAGAAACGGTTACGGCTAATTGCCCAGTCGCGAACGTTCTCAAGCCACTTACCGAACGAGCCGTCCTTGGTGTGATCAGGAGTCCAGTCGATCTGCTGGTTGAGCTCCAGCATACGATCGCGCAGTGCAGTGGTCTGAACGAACCACGACGAAACCGCCTTGTAGATCAGCGGGTTCTTGCAGCGGTAGCAGTGCGGGTATGGGTGGTCGTAGGAAGCCTGCTTGAACAGACGACCGTTCTCCTTCAACCAGGTGATGATTTCCTTATTGGCGTCGAAGACGTGCTTACCGGCGAAGTCGGAGACGAGCGAGTTGAACTCGCCACGTTCGTTGACCGAAACGATTACCGGGATGCCGGCCGCTTCACAGACGCGCTGGTCATCTTCACCGTAGGCAGGTGCCTGGTGAACGATTCCGGTTCCATCGCCCTCACCTACGTAGTCATCAACCAAAACCTGCCATGCGGTTTCGGTACCGAAGCGCTCGGTGTCTGCGTAGTAGTCGAAGATGCGCTGGTAACGAATTCCACCAAGCTCGGAACCCTTTACAGTCTCCGAGATGGCTGCAATTGCGTCGTCCGCAGATTCAAAACCAAGTTCCTTGGCGTGGTTTCCAACAAGTGACTTAGCTAGCAGGTAGCCGTTTACAACCGCGTACTCGATCTCTGGGCCAACCGCTAGCGCTTGGTTGGTTGGAAGGGTCCAAGGTGTGGTGGTCCAGGCAAGTAGCTTCACGCCGGCAAAACGCTGACCTTCAAGAATTGGGAAGGTAACAGTTACGGTCTGGTCCTGACGGTTCTTGTAGACCTCGTCGTCCATACGAAGTTCGTGGTTAGAAAGCGGGGTCTCACAACGCCAGCAGTATGCCAGAACTTTGAAACCCTCGTAGATCAAACCTTTGTCGTAGATGGTCTTGAACGCCCAGAGCACACTTTCGGTGAAGTCTTTATCCAGGGTCTTGTAGTCGTTGTCGAAGTCAACCCAACGAGCCTGACGGGTCACATATGAGCGCCAGTCTTCGGTGTACTTCAATACCGAGGTTTTGCAGTACTCGTTGAACTTGGCGATACCGAACTTCTCGATTTCAGGTCGACCGGAAATCTTTAGCTGTCGCTCGGCCTCAACCTCGGCAGGAAGGCCGTGGGTGTCCCAACCGAAACGACGTTCAACGCGGTAACCGCGCATGGTCTGGTAACGAGGAACCATATCCTTCGCGTAACCGGTAAGCAGGTGACCGTAGTGAGGAAGCCCGTTGGCAAACGGAGGGCCGTCGTAGAAAACGAACTCTTCGGCCTTGGAACGCTGGTCAATCGAGGCCTGGAACGTGTCGTCGCCCTTCCAAAAAGCCAAAATACCCTTCTCAACCTCTGGGAAGCTTGGGCTCGGGTTTACACCGTTACCTGCGGGCGTGACAGAGTTGTTGCTCTTGGGATACATTCAAAGGCTTTCTAGCTACTAGCGAAAGGTTTTCTAAGTAAATGTTAACCTTATTTAGACATTGATTTTGGAGACTTCCCCGTGACTGACATGCATTTCCTCGCGCCAGCGAACCCGCCTGAGAAGGTAAGCCTCGAAGGGCTTGAAGACAAGTGGGCCAAAAACTGGGACGACGCAGGCGTTTTCGCATTCGACCGCACCGCCGATAAAGCCAACATCTACTCGATCGACACACCACCTCCAACCGTCTCCGGCTCGCTTCACGTGGGTCACGTTTTCTCTTACACCCACACCGACGTCGTCGCTCGTTTCCAGCGCATGTGTGGCAAAGAGGTCTATTACCCGATGGGCTGGGACGACAACGGTCTGCCAACCGAGCGTCGCGTGCAGAACTACTTCGGCGTTCGCTGCGACCCAACCCTGCCTTACACCGAGAACTTCGTTCCTCCGTTCGAGGGCGGCGACAACAAGTCGTCCAAGGCAGCCGACCAACTTCCAATCAGCCGACGCAACTTCATAGAACTCTGCGAGAAGCTAACCGCCGAAGACGAGAAGCAGTTCGAGGCTCTATGGCGCAGGCTTGGCGTCAGCGTCGACTGGAAGCAGACCTACCAGACCATCTCCCCTGATGCCGTGGCAGTTAGCCAGAAGGCGTTCCTGAATAACCTCGCGCGTGGTGAGGCCTACCAGTCGATGGCTCCAACTCTCTGGGACGTAACTTTCCGCACCGCAGTTGCACAGGCCGAACTTGAAGACCGCGAGCAGCCAAGTGCCTACCACCGACTTGGCTTCAACGGCCCAGACGGCAAAATCTTCATCGAAACCACTCGCCCTGAACTTCTTCCTGCATGTGTTGCCCTCGTGGCACACCCAGACGATGAGCGCTACCAGCCGCTATTCGGCAAGACCGTTCGCACCCCACTGTTCGACGTTGAGGTTCCGGTTGTTGCCCACCGCCTGGCCAGCCAGGAAAAGGGTTCTGGTATCGCCATGATCTGTACCTTCGGCGACGTCACCGATGTCATCTGGTGGCGCGAACTAGACCTTCCAAACCGAGCCATCATTGGCTGGGACGGCCGCCTCATCAGCGAAGCCCCAGAAGCCATCACGAGCGAAAAGGGTAAAGAAGTATTTGCCGAGCTTGCCGGTAAGACCACTTTCTCGGCCAAGCAGCGCATCGTTGAATTGCTGCAGGAATCTGGCGACATGGTTGGCGAACCAAAGCCAATCACGCACCCGGTCAAGTTCTTCGAAAAGGGTGACAAGCCGCTAGAAATCGTTTCGACCCGTCAATGGTACATTCGCAACGGTGGCCGTGACGAATCGCTTCGCGATGAACTAATTGCCAAGGGCAAGAACCTCGCGTTCCACCCAGACTTCATGCGCGTACGATACGAGAACTGGGTCAACGGTCTAACCGGCGACTGGCTAATCTCTCGCCAGCGATTCTTCGGTGTGCCAATTCCGGTTTGGTATGCCTTAGATGCCGATGGCAACCCAGATTACGACCGCGTACTCACTCCAAGCCACGACCTTCTACCGGTTGATCCCTCCAGCCAAACCCCTGCCGGCTACACCGAAGACCAGCGCGGAAAAGCAAATGGCTTCATCGGCGAAGTCGACATCATGGACACCTGGGCAACCTCATCACTAACCCCACAGCTTGCTGGTGGTTGGATTGCAGATCCTGAGAAGTTCGCAAAGGTCTTCCCATTCGACCTACGACCTCAGGGCCAAGACATCATCCGTACCTGGCTTTTCTCAACCCTGCTTCGCAGCCACCAGGAACACGGCGAACTACCGTGGACGAACGCCGCAATCTCGGGCTGGATTCTTGACCCAGACCGCAAGAAGATGTCGAAATCAAAGGGCAACGTGGTTGTTCCGGCCGAACCAATCGACAACCACGGCGCAGACGCAGTTCGCTACTGGGCCGCCTCAGCGAGACTGGGCACCGACGCAGCCTTCGACGAGGGAATGATGAAGATTGGCCGTCGCTTAGCCATCAAGCTTCTCAATGCCAGCAAGTTTGCACTTAGCTTCGAACCGAGCGACAAGAACGCCAAGGTCACCGAAGCAATCGACCAGTCGCTCCTTTTGAATCTTGCCGAGGTCGTAAACGAAGCCACCAAGGCCTTCCAGTCTTATGACCACACCAAGGCTCTTGAAGTCGCGGAGCAGTTCTTCTGGAACTTCACCGACAACTACCTTGAGCTTGTGAAGGAACGTGCCTACGGACACGGCGAGTACACCAGCGCCGAGCAGTCAAGTGCCGCTCTTGCCCTGCGCAAGGCGCTTCACACCATGCTTCGCCTGTTCGCCCCATTCCTACCTTTCGCAACCGATGAGGTTTGGGCTTGGTGGCAGAACACCGGATCTATCCACCGCGCTGCCTGGCCTACCGCAGAAGAACTACTCGAAGGCCTAGACGGTTCAAACATTGCACTTCTAGAGCTATCAAAGGAAGCACTTTTCGGTCTGCGCAAGGCTAAGAGTGACGCCCAGGTCTCTATGAAGGCAAACGTCGAATCGGCGACCCTGGTCTCCCCTGCAACAGTTCTGACCGAACTACGCAAGCTTGAAGCAGACTTCAAGGCAGTTGGAAAGATTGAGACTCTGAACTTTGAAGAAGGCGAAGAGTTTGCAGTGAAGGACGTAGTCCTAGCACCTGCCGAAGAAGTCTAGGAACGCTTCTTTAGAATCTGCCAGACCAGCACACCGGCAACCAGTGCCCAGAACGCCGCGCCAATTCCCCAGACCGAGAATCCGGAAGCACCAACTAGGAACGTGATCACGGCGGGTAAGCGAAGCTCAGCGTCCTCAGTTGCCGCAGTCAGCGCCGAGGTGATGGTTGCAAACAGGGCTACTCCAGCCATGGCTAAAACTAGCTCGCGAGGAACCGCCAAGACGAATGCCAGAAATGGCACAACTAAAAGCGCAAGCCCTAGGTAGATGACTCCCCCGTAAACCGAAGCAAGATAGCGTTTGGAATGCTGCGGGTGGGCATGCTCATTCGCATTGATTGCCGCAGTAATCGCAGCCAGGTTGAATGCAAAACCACCAATCGGCGCGGTGGCAATCGAGGTAAGACCAGTAGTCACCATGACCGGCTTGAACGGCACCTCAAAATCGAAGGTCTTCATGATCGCAATGCCAGGAATATTCTGTGACGCCATGGTCACCAAATAAAGCGGAATCGCAATCGAAACAATACCGGTGAGAGTGAATTCAGGCATCGTGAATTCGATGTGCGGAACCACACTGAACCCAGAAACCGAGATCGGAATCGTGAAAGCAATCGCAACACCCATAGCCGCGATAGCCGCCGGTGCCGCCCAAATCGGAGCGAACTTATACAGAACCAACCAAACAACCAAAGCCGGCATAATCACCCAAGGATAAGCCGAGAGAGACACAAACGGGCTAATACAGAACGAGAAAATCACACCCGCCAACATCGACGACGCAATCGGCTTAGGAATCGACGAAACCAACCGCCCCAAAGCCGGCCAGAGGCCCGTCAACGTCAACAAAGCACCAGAAACGATAAACGCACCTACCGCAACAGGAAAGCCCAGATTCAGGGTTCCAGCGGCTACCAGCATCGCAGCACCGGGAGTTGACCAAACGATAGAGATTGGCATCTTGTAGCGGAGCGACAGCAGGATCGACAGCACGCCGTAGCCAAAGGTTGCCACGAACACGATAGAAAGAATTTGGCCGTCGGTAGCTCCAAGGCCCTTCATGGCAGCAATGACCACACCGGTCGATGCCGCAACGCCAGTTATGGCCGAAACACCGCCAGCCAGGATTGGTGCTTTTACAGACAAACTATGCCGACTTTTCCTGCTTGCCAGCGAACGGAATCACCACAGGCTGAGCCTTGGAAGTCACAACTTCCTTGGTAATCTTCACGCGACCTTGAACAGCAGAACCAGGGAGCTCATACATAACGGGGCCAAGAATTTCTTCCATGATCGCCCTAAGACCACGGGCACCGGTTGAACGCTCAAGAGCCAAATCGGCAATCGCCTCAAGTGCAGGCTTCTCAAACTCAAGCTCGAAGCCATCCAGCTCAAACATCCTCTGATACTGCTTCACGAGAGCGTTCTTTGGAGTAGTCAAGATCTCCAAAAGAGCAGACTTGTCTAGCTCGGTGACGTTAGCAATTACCGGCAAACGACCAATGAACTCAGGAATCAAACCAAACTTGCGAAGATCCTCAGGTTGAACGTCAGAGAAGATTTCCTTGGTCTCAGTCTTGCCAGCAATCTCAGCACCGAAACCGATACCTTTCTTGCCAACACGGTTCGCGATGATCTCCTCAAGACCGGCAAACGCACCAGCAACAATGAACAGCACGTTGGTGGTGTCTAGTTGGATGAACTCCTGCTGTGGGTGCTTACGTCCGCCCTGTGGAGGAATCGAAGCCACGGTTCCTTCAAGAATCTTTAGTAGCGCCTGCTGAACGCCTTCACCAGAAACGTCACGGGTGATCGAAGGGTTCTCTGCCTTGCGCGAAATCTTGTCAATCTCGTCGATGTAGATGATTCCCGTCTCGGCCTTCTTCACATCGCCATCGGCAGCCTGAAGCAGCTTCAACAGAATATTTTCAACGTCTTCACCAACGTAGCCGGCCTCGGTCAAAGCGGTGGCATCGGCAACGGCAAAAGGAACGTTCAAACGCTTCGCCAAAGACTGGGCCAGGTAGGTCTTACCGCAACCGGTAGGACCAACCATCAGGATGTTTGATTTAGCAATCTCAATCTCGTCATGGCTACGACCAGAAGTGGTCAAAGTGCCTACCGAACGAAGTCTCTTGTAGTGGTTGTAAACGGCAACAGCCAAAGCCTTTTTAGCTTGGTCCTGACCAATTACGTATTCGTCTAAGAACCCCTTGATTTCACGAGGTTTAGGAAGGTCAATTTCCTCAAGACCAGCGGTAATCTCCTGGCCGAGCTCTTCCTCAATGATTTCGTTGCAGAGATCGACGCACTCATTACAGATGAATACGCCACCACCGGCGATTAGCTTGCGAACCTGCTTCTGTGTCTTTCCACAGAAAGAACACTTCAGGACTTCGCCAGACTCAGACAACTTGCTCATTTCTCAATGATATCGCCCGGCAATGACAAAACGGGCGAACTAAGTCGCCCGTTTTCCCATAACGTTACTACGCGTTTTTGCGGCTGGTGAGCACCTGGTCAATCAGGCCGTATTCAAGTGCTTCAGAAGCAATCAGAATCTTGTCTCGGTCTAGATCGCTCTTGACCTCTTCAACCGAACGCTTCGAGTGCTTCGACAAAGTCTCTTCCAACCACTCGCGAAGACGCATAATCTCCTTGGCCTGAATCTCGATGTCAGAAGCCTGACCTCGGCCAGACTCCCCTGCCGATGGCTGGTGAATCAGAACACGCGAATTAGGCAGCGCCAAACGCTTGCCTGGAGCACCAGCAGCCAGTAGTACTGCAGCAGCCGAGGCTGCCTGACCCAAAACAACGGTCTGAATCTGCGGGCGGATGTACTGCATGGTGTCGTAGATCGCAGTCATTGCGGTGAACGATCCACCAGGTGAGTTGATGTACATGGTGATGTCGCGGTCTGGATCTTGAGACTCCAAAACAAGTAGCTGAGCCATGATGTCATCAGCCGAAGCATCGTCAACCTGAACACCAAGGAAGATGATTCGGTCTTCAAATAGCTTGTTGTATGGGTTCTGCTCACGGTATCCGTAGCTGGTGCGCTCAGTGAACGACGGCAGAATGTAACGACCCTGTGGGTTTAGAAACTCTGAATTCATAAAACTTTTCCCTACTTGTTTCCTACGCCGGTGGCGCCTTCTGCGTGCTTCTGAATGTGATCGAT
>JBEGRZ010000008.1:0-41834 GCA_041180115.1 Actinomycetota bacterium | reverse complement strand
TCGGTGTGTTGCATGACGCTCTTTAGCAGTTCTAGGTTTGGCCCCTTTAGAGTGCCGTCCTTGGTTACGTCGGTGACGACGTAGCGGGCACAGCCGGCATCTTCGAGCCTTGCTAGAACCTCATAGAGGTCTCCGCCTTCTTGGGTCCAGCCACGGGCTGCCAGTGTGGTTCCGCGAACATCAAGACCAACGGCAACGAAGTCGCCGAAACGCTCGATAACTCGGGCGGTCCATTCAGGGTCTTCAAGGGCTGCGGTGCCGAGGTTTACTCGGGTTGCTCCGGCTTCTAGCGCCGATTCCAGGCTGGCGTCGTCGCGGATGCCACCGGAAAGTTCGATCTTGACCTGACTGGCTGCGTTCACAACCTCGCGGATGATGGCACGGTTCTCACCTCGACCAAAGGCGGCGTCTAGGTCTACCAGGTGAATCCATTCGGCACCGGCATTGATCCAAGCCATGGCTGCTTCAACTGGGTCTCCGTAATCGGTTTCCGAGCCAGCTTCGCCTTGAGTTAGGCGAACCGCTTTGCCATCAGCAACATCTACGGCAGGAAGAAGTTCAAGGTATTTAGACATGTGTTCCTAAAGGGTTTTGATCCAGTTGTTTAGAAGTTTGATGCCAGCCTGACCCGATTTCTCCGGGTGGAACTGGGTTGCCCAAAGTGGTCCAACCTCGAGGGCTGAGACGAAACGGTTTCCATACTCCGTCCAGGTGACCTTTGGTGGAATGAATGAACCGATGGCTTCAAGTTCCCAGTTGGCAAGACCGTAGGAATGAACGAAGTAGAAGCGCTCGTCTTCTAGACCTTCGAACATCTTGGAGCCTCTAGCTGCTTCAACACTGTTCCAGCCGATGTGAGGAAGACGTGGTGCGTTTTCGAGCATGGTTACCGTGCCAGGCAGTTGACCGAGGCCTTCGGTTTCAAATCCGTGCTCGAGGCCCTTTTCGAACAAAACCTGCTGACCGACGCAAATGCCCATTACCGGTTTTCCGGCAACCAGACGCTTGTCGATTAGTTCGTTGAGGTTGATAGCGTTGAGTGCTTCCATGACTGCTGCGAACGCGCCGACACCCGGCACGAAGAGTCCGTCGGCGGCTAGTGCTTTGGCTTTGTCTCCGGTAAGTTGGACCTCTGCTCCGGCAGCCTCTAGGGCGCGAACGGCAGAGTGAACGTTACCGATCCCGTAGTCAAGAACAACTACGGAAGGTTTGGTCACAGAGCGCCCTTGGTTGAAGGTACACCGCTGACGCGAGCATCGGCTTCAACGGCCTTGCGCATGGCACGGGCGAACGCCTTGAACTCTGTCTCGGCAATGTGGTGAGGGTCGCGACCCGCAAGCACGTTGATGTGAACCGTGATGCCAGCGTTCAGGGTGATCGCTTCGAAAACGTGGCGAACTAGCGAACCAGTGAAGTGACCGGCAATTAGGTGGAACTCAAAACCAGCAGGCTCACCGGTGTGAACGAGGTATGGGCGACCGCTTAGGTCAACCACTGCGCGAACTAACGCTTCGTCTAGTGGAACGGTGGCATCGCCGTAGCGCGAGATACCAGCCTTGTCGCCAAGAGCCTGCTTGATGGCCTGGCCTAGGACGATCGCGGTGTCTTCTACGGTGTGGTGAACGTCGATGTGAAGATCGCCGGTTGCCTTGATGTCCAGGTCAATCAGCGAGTGCTTCGAGAAAGCGGTAAGCAGGTGGTCGAAGAAGCCAACGCCGGTGTCGATGTTGGACTTACCAGTGCCGTCGAGGTTGAGGGTTAGCTCAATGGTCGACTCGCTGGTGCTGCGCTTGGCGCTTGCTGACCTGCTCATTAAATACCTAACTCGAGGGAGGCTTCGTTGGGATGCTTCTAAGTTTAGCCCTTGTGAGAGAGCTCGGCTAGGGCGGTTAGGAACGTGGTGGTTTCGCTTTCGGTTCCGGCGGTGACTCGAAGGGTATTTGGGATACCAACGTTTCGCACCAAGATGCCTCTGGCGAGCAGTGCCTCGAACATTCCATTCGGGTCTTCCACACCACCGAAGAGGACGAAGTTAGAGTCGGAGCGGTATGGGTCGTAGCCGAGCGCAGCGAGTTCCATCAATAGGCGATCGCGCTGCACCTGAATGTCGGCAACCGTGGCCAGCATATCCGGCGCGTGGTCAAGAGCAGCCTCTGCGGCAGCCTGGGTAAAGGCGCTCAGGTGGTAAGGCAAGCGAACCAAACGAAGAGCATCGATGACCGCTGGATCGGCAGCAAGGTAGCCGAGACGTGCTCCCGCGAAGGCAAAGGCCTTAGACATTGTTCTCGATACCAGCAGACGTGGACGACCTGGAAGTAGCGAAACGGCAGAGTCTTCCGCGCCGTGAGAGAACTCGGCATACGCTTCATCGACCACGACGATTCCGTTGGTCGCGTCATAGGCAGCTTCGATGCAGGAAAGCGAAAGCGGAGTTCCAGTTGGGTTGTTCGGCGAGCAGAGCATCACGATGTCTGGTTGGTGTTCCGCGATGGCCTCGCGAATCAAGTCTGGAGTCATTTCGTAGCGGGCTAGGCGCTCCGACTCGACGTAATCGGTGTCTGCTCCGAGAGCAATCAGCGAGTACATCGAATAGGTTGGCTTGAAGCCGAGCGCCTTGCGACCAGGGCCTCCAAAGGCTTGGAAGATCTGCTGGATGACTTCGTTGGAGCCATTGGCAGCCCAGAGCTGGTTCTCGGTAAGACCGTGGCCGAGATACTTAGCCAGACGTTTACGGAGTTCGGTGAACTCGCGGTCTGGGTAGCGGTTGATGTTAAGTACCGCCTCGGCAAGGCGCGAAACCACATCTAGGGCAACTGCCTCAGGGATGCGGTGGGAGTTCTCGTTTACGTTCAGAGCAATCGGGACATGAAGCTGAGGAGCACCGTAAGGGGTGCGGCCCTTTAGCGAGTCACGGATTGGGAGATCTGAAAGTTCGGTCACCCGTCAAGTTTAAGTGACTTAGTTAGGTAGCGCGATTCTCTGACCAGGCTGAAGGTCGTTCGAGGTTAGGTTGTTCAACTCGACAAGCGATGCGATCCATTCGCGCTGGTCGACTTCACTACCTGCGTAGCGGTCTGCCAAATCCCAGAGGCTCTGACCTGCGTGGACAGTTACGTACTCGAAGCTTGCCCTGGTTCCGGAAGCCGAAGCCTGGGCGTTACCCGAGAAGAATCCGATTGCCAAGATGATGGCAATTAGTAGTACTGCGAAGCGGCTTAGGCCGATAATTCTCTGCTTGGTGCTCATGAGACCTTACTCTCTTTCGAACGTTTGTTTCGAACACTTGTTCGATAAAGACAAGATTACCCACCCCCTACGACACGTTGTCAATACTTTTTCGAATAAATGTTTGGAAATTGCCAAAAAATCGAATAATCTTTCGATAAGACCTATAAAGGGAGAGAAATGTTCGAAGAGCACGAAGACCTAAGCGACTACCTGCCTGCCGGTGCCAGCGACAAGCTGAGCGACAAGCAGCAGCTGATCCTTGCCGTCATTGGTAAGTTCCAGCAGACCAAGGGTTACTCCCCGAGCATGCGCGAGATCGGCGAACTGGTTGGCCTCAAGAGCGTAGCCTCGGTCAGTTACCAGCTAGGTGAACTTCGCGCGCAAGGATTCCTCGAAAAGAACGAGGGCCTCCAGCGTGCTATTGCCCCAGTTGCATCGAAGTCTGGTGTTACCTCGATCGACGGCAACGCCAAGTCGATTCCGCTAGTTGGTTCTATCGCAGCCGGTACCGGTGTCCTAGCCGAGCAGAATGTAGAAGACCACTTCACCCTGCCTAACCAGCTGGTTGGCAAGAGCGACGACCTATTCATTTTAAAGGTTCGCGGAGAGTCGATGATCGACGCCGCTATCTGTGACGGCGACTGGGTTGTGGTTCGCATGCAGCAGACCGCCGAGAACGGCGACATCGTGGCCGCGCTTCTTCCGGATGGCGATGCCACTGTTAAGGTGTTCAAGCAGACGAACGGCCACACCTGGTTACTACCTCGTAACTCAACCTTTGACCCGATTGACGGCACCCACGCCGTAATCATGGGTCGTGTGGTTTCGGTTCTACGCTCGCTCTAGGAACGGTTCGAGTTCAGCCGCTAGGTCTGGCTTTACATACGCCTCGATGTAGGTTCCGTTCTCGCGGTAATCAAGCTCCAAAACCTTCCCGTTGAGATGCACCTTTGAAACCAGCGCTCCCCTGTCGTAAGGCACAACTGCTCTTACCTTGACGTCTGGTTTTGGCAACCTGGAGGCGATTTCATCCAGGAGTTCATCGACACCTTCGCCAGTTCTAGCCGAAACCAAGAACGAGCCTGGCTCCAAACCTCTAAGAGCGAGCCTGGTCTCATCGTCCACCAGGTCAATCTTGTTGAAGACGACCAGCTCGGCAACGTTGGTTGCCTCCACCTCCGAAAGCACGGCACGAACTGCACTGATTTGGGCCGCAGGGTCTGGGTGAGAACCATCGACCACATGAACGATCAGGTCAGATGCTCCGATCTCCTCGAAGGTAGAACGGAAGGCTTCGACTAGTTGGTGCGGCAAGTTGCTCACGAACCCTACGGTGTCGGCGATGGTGTAATCGCGGCCGTCCGGAGTTACCGCCTTACGCACGGTTGGGTCAAGCGTTGCGAATAGAGCGTTTTCGACCAGTACACCAGCACCGGTGATGCGATTGAGAAGCGAGGACTTACCCGCGTTGGTGTAGCCAGCGATGGCGACCGATGGCACGGCGTTCTTCTTGCGGCTCGAACGCTTAGCCTCGCGAGCAGGCTTCATCTCGGCAATTTGTTTGCGCAGCTTGGCGATTCGAGTGTTGATGCGTCTGCGGTCGAGTTCGATCTTAGTTTCACCAGGACCACGCGAACCCATACCAACACCACCAGCAGCCTGACCACCAGCTTGGCGACTCATAGATTCACCCCAACCGCGAAGACGAGGAAGAAGGTATTGGAGCTGAGCAAGTTCGACCTGAGCCTTACCCTCACGGCTTTTGGCGTGCTGGGCGAAGATGTCTAGGATTACCGCGGTTCGGTCAATCACCTTCACCTTGACAACATCCTCGAGAGCGCGTCGTTGGGACGGTGCCAGTTCGGTGTCGGCGACAACCGTGTCAGCCCCCGTGGAAGCGGCCAGTTCGCGAAGCTCCTCTGCCTTACCCTTACCCAGGAAGGTTGCGTTATCGGCCTTGTAGCGCTTCTGGAGCAGGCCGTCCAAGACTTCCGAACCGGCAGTTTCACAAAGTGCTGCCAACTCTCGAAGCGAGTTTTCAGAGTCTTCGGTAGAGCGTTCGCCGGTGATACCGATCAGCAACACCTTCTCCATGCGGAGCTGGCGATACTCGACTTCGGAGATGTCTTCGAGTTCGGTCGAAAGACCGCCAACGCGACGTAGCGCGGCACGATCGGCAACGTCAAACTGGTCGCCGTCTAGAACGCCATAACCATGGGTGTCGTCGGTGCCCAAGGCTTGCGCCTTTTCACCTCGACGCAGGATGCGATCGATAATCGCGTCGCTGGATTCTTTTTCGGTCATCTAACTAACACTATGCGACATAAATCCACTATTTTTATCCTTATGTCCCAAGAGCACTACTTCAGCGATGCGCCGGTCTCGGCTATGCGTCCGAAGTCTATTGATGTAGTTCTTGCCGGGCACAAAGTGAGCGTGAAGACGGCGAGCGGAATCTTCTCCCCCGGTCACGTTGACCAAGGCACCGAAGTCCTCCTAGAACACATCGACGAGGCGCCAAAGGTAGGCGACATTCTCGACATCGGTTGCGGTTGGGGTCCAATCGCTTTGGCTATTGCACTTTCCCGCCCGCACACCACAGTCTGGGCGATCGATGTGAATGAGCGTTCGCTCGAACTGACTCGCATGAATGCCGAGAGTCTGGGGCTTTCGAACGTTAAGGTTTGCCGACCAGAGGACGTCCCTGCAAACATCGAGTTCGCGGGAATTTGGTCTAACCCGCCAATTCGAGTTGGTAAGGCAGTTTTGCATGACCTCATGCAGACCTGGTTGCCGCGACTTGCTGATGATGCCGATAGCTATCTTGTGGTTCAGAAGAACTTGGGTGCCGATTCGCTACTTCGCTGGCTTCAAGAGACTCTACCGAAGCAGTTTCTCTCGGTGCGAGTAGATACCGCTAAAGCGTTCCGCATCCTGCGGGTCACCAAGCGCGCTAAAGGGTAACTAGGTCCAGCTCGCCGTCGAAGGTTAGAACGGCGGCACCTGAAAGGCCCACGTGCTCCCCCTCTTCGGTCGGGAACATGCGCACTCCGAGAGTTCCACCTGGAACGGTGACGGTCCAGATGTTTGGAGCACCGGCTCCGGCCCAGTGGCGGGTTGCTAACGCGGCGGCCACGATACCGGTACCACAGCTGAGGGTTTCACCAACCCCGCGCTCGAATACACGCATGTTGATCGAGCCAACGCCATCGTGAACCATTGGCTCGGCTGGAACCACGAACTCAACGTTCGCACCGGCTGCCGGTGCGGGTTCCAGCTTTGGAGCCTGGGTTAGATCTAGGATGTCGAGTTCATCCTTGGAGGCCAGCGCCACGACTACGTGAGGGTTGCCAACGTTGATGCCCTGACCAGGGCGACCAACCGCTAGACGGTGAGCGTGAACGGTTAGTTCGTCATCCAACTTCCAACGGCCCATGTCTACCGCGAAACCGGCGCGGTTCTGCTGAACGTCACGCACCCCGGCTCGAGTGGCAACCGAAAGGGTTTCACCATCCGCTAGCTTAACCAAGCCCTTTTCCAGAAGGTAACGGGCAAACACACGAACTCCGTTGCCACACATCTCAGCCACCGAGCCGTCGCCGTTTCGGTAGTCCATGAACCAAATCGCCTCAGGGGAAGTCTTCAGAACCTTTTTACCCTCAGGGAGTAGTTCGCTCTTCACCACGCGGATAAACCCATCGGCACCAACACCAAAGTGGCGGTCGCAGATTTTCGCAACCTGCGCAGGAGTGAATTCCATCGATCCGTCGGCGTCAAAAACGAGGACGAAGTCGTTACCAGTGCCGTGGCCCTTGGTGAATGGAATTGTGGTGGTCATGTTTCTAGCCTAAACGCCCGATGTGCTCATCAACCAGCGAGAGTATGGCGGTCATGCGCGAATCGTCTTGGTAATCGAACCAGTTGATGCGCGGATCTCTGCGGAACCAAGACATCTGACGTCTTGCGTAGCGCGAGGTTAGGCGAGCGGTTTCAGCGATTGCCTCTTCCCTGCTAACGAGCCCATCGAGTTCGGCCAGCGCCTGGGCATAACCGATTGCGTGCGAAGAGGTTTTACCTTCACGAATACCACGTGGGATTAGCGATTGAACCTCGTCTAGCAAGCCCTTTTCCCACATGAGCTCCGCGCGCTTACCTAAACGCTCAACCAAGTGAGCGCGTTCGCTGTTCAGACCGATTTCTAGGACGGGCTGCCAACTCTCGTTTAGGTCTGGCAGTTTCGCTACGAAGTCTCCTCCTGTGATGGTGACCACTTCCAGCGCTCGGACGATGCGGCGACCGTTTTTAGGGTCGATTCGAGAGGCCGTATCTGGAGCGAACTTTTGGAGCCTGCGATACATTTCGCTCTCGCCGAGCTCAATCAGTTCTACCTCTAGCCGTGCGCGAATTTCCGCATCCCTAGCGGCAAAACCAAACTCATTTAGAACCGCAGCAACGTATAGCATCGAGCCTCCGACCAAGATGGGCACGACGCCCTGCGACTGCAGATCTTCGATGAGTGGTCTTGCTGCCGCCTGGTATTCGGCCGCAGTGGATTCGTCGGTGATGTTCAACCAGTCGAGCAGGTGGTGCTCAACGCCCTGACGTTCTTCCATGGAAAGCTTGGCAGTTCCAATGTCCATGCCCTTATAGAACTGCATGGAATCGCAGTTGACGACTTCACCGCGAAGGCCCTTTGCTGTCAAATGCTGAGCAATGGCTATCCCGAGATCACTCTTACCAGTACCGGTTGGCCCGACGACGGCGATTAGCGAAGTCATTTGCGCACGGAAAGAGCTAGAGAGCCGCGCTTTGGAGCTGCTGCTTCTAGGCGCTCAAAGGCATCCCCGCCACGGGTAAGACGAACCTGAATCTCGCTGGCATCCTTGGGGTCGGCAAGTAGGTGGTAAGGAGCCGCTTCGGTCACGGTCACGGTAACCATGTCTCCTGGACGAGGCGCTGAAACACCCTCAGGCAGGCTGAAGTGAACTAAGCGGTTATCGCGAGCCCTACCGGTGTAACGACCCGTAGCGTCGTCCTTGCGACCTTCAGCCGCAACCAGAACCTCAACCTCGGTGCCAATTTGCTTCTTGTTCTCCTGCCAGGCGATGTCGTTGCACTTGGCAAGCAAGCGCTCGAAACGATCTTGAACCACTTCCTTTGGTAGTTGGTCCGGAAGTTCGGCTGCAGGAGTACCTGGGCGCTTGGAGTACTGGAAGGTGAAAGACACCGCGAATCGTGATTCTTCTGCTACACGCATGGTCTCAAGGAAATCTTCCTCGGTTTCTCCAGGGAAACCGACGATGATGTCGGTTGAGATGGCGGCGTGAGGAATTTTCTCGCGAACCTTTTCGAGAATTCCAATGAACTTGGTGCTGCGGTAACTGCGACGCATTTCCTTGAGGATACGGTCGCTACCGGACTGCAGGGGCATGTGAAGCTGCGGCATAACATTTGGAGTCTCGGCCATTGCATCGATCACGTCTTCGGTGAATGCCGCTGGATGAGGAGAGGTAAAGCGCACACGCTCTAGACCCTCAATCTGCCCCATTGCACGCAGCAGCTTTGCGAATGCACCCTTGTCGCCGAATTCGACGCCATAGGTGTTTACGTTCTGACCGAGCAGAGTGATTTCGACCACACCTTCGGCAACCAGCGCTTCAATCTCAGCCAGGATTTCACCAGGACGACGGTCGCGCTCTTTTCCGCGCAAGCTAGGAACGATGCAGAAGGTGCAGGTGTTATTGCAACCAACCGAAATCGAGACCAGGGCCGAATAGGCAGAGTCGCGCTTCGTTGGCAGAGAGCTTGGGAAGGTCTGCAGAGATTCAACGATCTCAATCTGGGCTTCCTGATTGTGACGAGCGCGGTCGAGCAGAGCGGGCAGCGAACCAATATTGTGGGTACCGAAGACAACATCGACCACAGGCGACTTCGCCAAGATGGTGTCTTTGTCTTTTTGGGCCAAGCAACCACCAACGGCAACCTGAAGATCGGGGTTGGCGGCCTTGCGGTCAGCTAACTGGGCCAGATTGCCGTAAAGCTTGTTGTCTGCGTTCTCACGAACGGCACAGGTGTTGAAGACGATTACATCTGCTTCTGCCCCATCGGCAGGAACTAACCCAGCACCCTCGAGCAGTCCAGATAGGCGCTCGGAGTCGTGAACGTTCATGGCACAGCCGAACGTGCGAACCTCATAGGTGCGTTGTTTTGTGGAAGTCATCAGATTTCCGATTTTACCGCCTGAGCCAACCCGTGGTTGGTTGCGCTGTGCACGATGTTGCCCGAGTAGCCCTTGCGTGCCAGAAAACCCGATAGACGCCGCTTGGCTACCTCTGGCTCTAGCGTAACCAGACGCCTGGCACGAACCTCGGCGAGTTCTTTGGCTCTTGCCAACTCGGCCTCGCTGTCAATGTCTGCAAGGGCATCCTCGAGGGTAAGTTGATCGATTCCTTTTTCACGGAGCTCTCGTGCAATCGCACTTTTGGCCAATCCCTTGTGTCGGTGACGAGAGTTGACCACGGTGATTGCAAACTCACGGTCGTTGATGAGCCCAGCTTCTTCAAACCGGTCAAGGATTCGCTCGGCAATTTCGGCATCAATTTCTCGCTTGGCGAGAATCTTGCGCAGCTGTTCTTTGCTCTTGACCGAGCGATTCAGCTGGTGGAGCAGTACGTTTCTGGCTCGCTTCTCCTGACGCTCAGGGGAAAGCCGAAGGGTCGCATCCTCGCCGTCCTCTTCGGCTTGGTTGCGACCCTTGCGGTTGAAACTCATTGCTTAGGCGTTTGCAGCCTTTGCAGCAGGCTCTTCTGCCTTTGCAGCGGCCTTTGGAGCCTCAGGCGCTGCTTCTTCTGCAGGTAGGTCTGCTACGGCACGAGGAACACCAATGCCAAGCTTGGTCTTGATCTTCTTCTCGATCTCGTTTGCGATCTCGGCGTTCTCGATTAGGTAGTTACGAGCATTTTCCTTGCCCTGACCTAGCTGGTCGCCTTCGTAGGTGTACCAAGCACCTGACTTCTTGATGATGTCGTGCTCAACACCGAAGTCGATCAGGCTGCCCTCGCGAGAGATTCCAACACCGTAGATGATATCGAACTCGGCCTGCTTGAACGGAGCAGCCATCTTGTTCTTGACTACCTTGACGCGGGTACGGTTACCAACTGCGTCCTGGCCATCCTTCAAAGTTTCGATGCGACGGATGTCTAGACGAACCGAAGCGTAGAACTTAAGAGCCTTACCACCGGCGGTGGTTTCAGGGCTACCGAAGAACACACCAATCTTCTCGCGAAGCTGGTTGATGAAAATCATGGTGGTGTTGGTGGCGTTTAGACCACCGGTTAGCTTGCGAAGCGCCTGAGACATCAGACGAGCCTGGAGACCCACGTGAGAGTCACCCATTTCACCTTCGATTTCGGCGCGTGGCACAAGGGCTGCAACCGAGTCGATGACGATTAGGTCGATAGCACCCGAGCGAACGAGCATGTCAGCGATTTCAAGAGCCTGCTCACCGGTGTCTGGCTGGCTCACTAGTAGCGAGTCAATGTCTACGCCAAGAGCCTTTGCGTACTCTGGGTCAAGCGCGTGCTCGGCGTCGATGAAGGCGGCGGTGCCACCATTCTTCTGAGCGTTGGCGATTGCGTGAAGGGTAAGAGTGGTCTTACCGGAAGATTCTGGACCGTAGATCTCGATGATTCGGCCACGAGGTAGACCGCCGATGCCAAGCGCGGCATCTAGGGCGATTGAGCCGGTTGGGATGGTTTCTACAGGTGCGCGGTCGTCTGAACCAAGGCGCATGACCGAACCCTTACCAAACTGGCGGTCGATCTGAGCTAGGGCGGTGTCTAGAGCCTTTTCGCGTTCTGCTGGAGATGGCATTTGTTCCTCTACTTCTCTTACGTTTTATTCTGCTTTGACACTATTGCGAACCTGCGACATTCACCGCCGGTGTTTTCAATCTGTGGAAAACCCAATCGATTGATATCTAGACTCTAGCAATATTCGAACAAGTTTTCGAATAAATTATTTCGGCGTGTCTATTTTTTCGTATTTTTGTTCAAACCGTGCCAGCGAGACTCGGGAACGTTATTTGCCTTGCAGATGGCAATCCAGATCTCTTTAGGGTCTACGCCAGCGGCTAGGCAGACAGCGCCGGTGCGATCCCCCAGTTCGGTGAGGGCTAAGTCGGCCTCAAGCACTGCGGCGTACGCCACGCCAAACTCATCGTTCATGAGTTCGCGAAACTTGGAAAGGCGCAACTTAGCTGTTGGCTAGTGCTGGGTTTACCGAGTTGAGGAATTCAACCGGTACGGTGTCTGGGAAGTGCGCACCCTCGGCGATAGCCAGGCGATCTGAAACTTCACGCATGATGTGAGAAACCGAAACATCGAGTGCTTCGGCAATTGAGAACAGCAACTCGGAGGAAACTTCCTTCTGGCCGCGCTCGATCTCGCTGAGGTAACCAAGCGCTACAGCAGCGCGCGCAGCGACCTGGCGTAGGGTCTGACGCTTCGACATACGAATGTCGCGCAAAACCTCACCAATCTCGTGGCGCACTAGAACCATTGCGGTACCTCCTAGGAATAACTTACAGGTATGGCCAGACATTGAAGCCCAAAGTTACCTAAGAGTTCGCTGTGAACCACAACATTTTAAACAGCTTTAGAGGCCCAAATGTTCCCGCAGAAAATCGACAGCACCGGATACTGCACCGGCACGAATGGTGGCTCGATCTCCATCCAGGTTGAGTTCACGGGTGCGCGCTCTGGAGCCGTCGTTGATGGCGATGAAGACCTTGCCAACCGGTTGCCCGCTCTGGGCGGTTGGACCAGCGTTGCCGGTCGTGGCAACCGCGATTACATCGCTCGGAGCAAGATCCAGCGCTGCCTGGCCGACCGCGTGCACACCGAGTGCCATGGCAGCGACTACCTCGCTTGATACCGCTCCCTTGGTTTCCAGCAGGTCTTCAGGCACGCCGAGCAGTGACGACTTGAGTGCTTCCGAGTAAGTAACTTCGGAACCAAGGACGACGTCGCTGGCACCCGGAATCGATACAAAGGCGTCAACCAGTAGGCCACCCGTCAATGACTCAGCAAAGATGAGCTTCTTATCTTCGGAACGGAGCTTGGCGAGAATCGCTTCGGCACTCATTTGCGAGCCGCCACTAGGTACTGAATTCCGCTGGTCATGGTCAGAGATAAAGCCAGAAGCAGTACTGCGTATTGAACGGTTTCAAAAACGGTTAGATAGCCGGCCAAAGGTGAAAGGTAGAAACCAACGGCGACCGACTGCAGAACGGTCTTGAGTTTTCCCCCACCGGATGCGGCGATGACTCTGTCCTTGATTACTGCGAGGCGGTAGATGGTGATGCCAACCTCACGCACCAAGATTGCGATCGTTACCCACCAGGCAACCTGCCCCATAGCCGAAAGAGTAACCAACGCTCCCCCAATTAGCACCTTGTCGGCAATCGGGTCGAGAAGTTTGCCGAGGTCAGTGACCTGGTTACGCTTGCGAGCCAGGGCTCCATCCACGCCGTCCGTGGCACTTGCCAGCACAAACAACCCAACCGCAATCCACCTCTCGTGCGCGCCGGGTTCTGGATACTGCAAAAGTACGAAAACGAAGACCGGCGCCAGCAGCATTCTGGCGATGGTGATCAGGTTTGGCAGGTTCACTAGTCTCTACCGGTTAGTAGCCAGGCGTCTTCTTCGCCCTCATCTGGGTCACCCTTAGGAATGAACTCCTCGAACTCGCCGGCAGCCATGTTTCCCTTGTCAACGGCCTGAGCAGCGCCCGCGACCGAAGCGGAAGACTTGGCGCCTGGCTCGCCGCGTAACTGGGCCAGGACCGTTGCTAAATCTTCTGGTTTGACCAAAACCTCGCGAGCCTTCGAGCCTTCGCTAGGCCCAACGATGTTGCGAGATTCTAGTAGGTCCATCAGGCGACCTGCCTTGGCGAAACCGACGCGCAGCTTACGCTGAAGCATCGAGGTAGAGCCGAACTGTGAGTTCACAATCAGTTCTGTAGCCTGCAGTAGCACCTCTAGGTCGTCGCCGATGTCGGCGTCCACCACAGCCTTCGCAACCGGTTCGTCGACGTCCTTGCGGTAGTCAGGGTCCATCTGGGCCTTGACGTGGCGAACCACCTTTTCAAGTTCTTCCTCGGCCATCCAAGCACCCTGAACACGAATTGGCTTATTTGTGCCCATTGGCGAGAATAGGGCGTCACCCTGACCAACCAGCTTCTCGGCACCCGGGCCATCCAAGATAACGCGGGAATCGGTCACGGACGACACCGAGAACGCCAGACGGCTTGGAACGTTGGCCTTGATTAGACCGGTCACTACGTCAACGGACGGACGCTGGGTAGCTAGAACCAGGTGAATGCCGGCGGCACGCGCCAGCTGAGTGATTCGAACAATCGAATCTTCAACGTCTCGGGCGGCAACAATCATGAGGTCGGCGAGCTCGTCCACAACCACAAGCAGATAAGGGTATGGCATCAGCACTCGGTGCGAGTTTTCAGGTACCTTTACCTCTCCGGCAACTACCGCGCGGTTGAAGTCATCGACGTGCTTGAATCCGAACGACGCGAGGTCGTCGTAGCGCATGTCCATTTCCTTCACGACCCACTGAAGAGCCTCGGCTGCCTTCTTGGCGTTGGTGATGATCGGAGTGATTAAGTGAGGAACACCCTGATAGGCGGCAAGTTCCACACGCTTCGGGTCAATCAGCACCATGCGAACCTCGGCTGGCTTGGCACGCATCAGGATCGAGGTGATCATCGAGTTCACGAACGAAGACTTACCGGCACCGGTAGCACCGGCAACCAAAAGGTGAGGCATCTTGGCGAGGTTGGCAATTACGTAGCCACCCTCGACGTCTTTACCAATACCGATGGTCATTGGGTGCTTAGAATCTGCGGCAACCTTCGAACGCAGAACGTCACCGAGTGAAACGGTCTCGCGGTCGGTGTTTGGGATCTCAATACCGATAAGTGACTTGCCTGGAATCGGAGCGAGGATACGAACTTCGTTGCTGGCAACCGCGTAGGAGATGTTGCTGCTCAGACGGGTTACGGCCTCAACCTTTACGCCTGGAGCCAGCTCAACCTCGTAGCGGGTGACGGTAGGACCACGTTGGAAACCAACCACACGAGCGGCGACGTCAAACTCGTGGAACACGGCACCGATGGACTTGACCACTGCGTCGTTTACCTCGGTCTTAGCCTTTGGGATGGTTCCGGCAGGAAGCATCGATAGCGGTGGAAGGTTGTAAGGGCGCTTAGTCTTCGTTGTCTCCTGTGGAGGTTGAACCACATCTGGCTCGTCAAACAGGTCAACTTCAAGCCCGCCAGCAGGGATTTGCTCGGTGACAATCTCGATCGGTTCGGTGCGGTTTTCCGATTCGTCTACCGATGGAACGTCCACGATCGGCTCGTCCTGGAATAAATCTTCAACCGAAACCGGAGTCTCGAAAGGAGTCTCAGCTTCCTTCTTGTCTTTGCGCCACCAAGGAACCTTGGTTCCATCGAAGGCGTCGTCTAAAGCTTCGGTCTTTTGTTCACTTGCTTCAGGCTTGGCCTCTGCCGGAGTTCCAAACATGAAAAGACGAAGCTGGTGCAGACGCTCGCCAATGCGACTAGGAGCGGTCTTGGTGGTGATTAGCAGCGAGGCAAAGCTGATTAGAACCAGAGCAGGAACGGCCGCCCAAATTGTCATACCGAGTAGCGGTGTTCCGATCATCCAACCGAACACGCCACCGGCATTGGTGAAAAGCTCATTGAAGTTTAGGTCGGTTGGCTTAGGGATTGGGCTCGCGAATATGTGGAAGAAACCGGAGATGCTGACGGTCAATAGGAATAGACCTAGAACAATGCGTCCGTTGTCTTTAACAGTGGACGGAAAGCGCATGAGATAGATGGCAACGACCACCATTAGAACCGGCAAAGCCAGGGAAACGCGGCCGAACATGAGTCCCATGGTCCAGGTGTGAATGAAGTGACCCGCTCCGGTTGGCTCTGGCATGAACCAGCCCACCCAGGCGCCGATGATTCCGCCTAGGAATATGGCAAACGGGAAGCCATCGCGGCGATCTTCAGGGTCGATCTTGTTGAGGCTAAACGCTCTGGCTGCAGCTCCAACTCCATGGGCAAGTGCCAGATAAAAACGAGCGACTAAGCCGCGCTCAACCTGAGCGGAAGCCTTTTTGCGAGGTGCTGGTTTGCGTGGTTTAGACGCACCAGGGCGCGACGGACGTTGTGAAGCCATGCCTCAAAGGTAACAGCCGAACCCGACAAAATGACGGAAGGTACTAGCCCCGAACGACCACTGGAATAATCATCGGACGGCGTCGGTGCTTGCGATTAACCCAGGTTCCAATGGTGCGACGGATCACCTGTTGCAGAGCGTAGGTGTCGCGAATTCCCTCGCCGGCCGCAGCAGCCAAAGCCTTTTCGATATCCGGCTTGACATCGTCGAAGACGTGGTCCTCCTCGGCAAATGCGCGGGCGCGGATTTCCGGCCCAAGCACAATTCGTCCGTGCTCATCAACCACACAGAAAATCGAGATGAAGCCCTCTTCGGCCAGCACGCGGCGGTCTTGAAGATCTTCTTCGGTGACCTTGCCAACGGTTTTTCCATCAACGTAGAGCAGACCACATTCAACCGCACCGACGATCGAGGCCTGACCATCCTTTAGGTCAACGACCCATCCGTCTTCGGTGATGAGTACGTTCTCGGCTGGAACACCGGTAGCTTCGGCCAACTTACCGTTAGCAATTAGGTGACGGTATTCGCCGTGAACCGGCATAACGTTCTTCGGCTTCAAGATGTTGTAGCAGTAGAGCAGTTCGCCGGCGGCTGCGTGGCCAGACACGTGGACCTTGGCATTGCCCTTGTGAACCACATTGGCACCGAGCTTGGTTAGACCATCGATCACGCGGTAGACGGCGTTCTCGTTGCCGGGAATCAGTGAAGAAGCGAGGATGACGGTGTCGCCTTCGCCCATCTGAATGTCGTGCTCAAGGTTGGCGATGCGCGAAAGAACAGCCATTGGCTCGCCCTGCGAACCAGTTGACATGTAGACGATCTGCTCCGGTGGAACGTCGCCGGCGTTCTTGTAGTCAACTAGAGAGTCTTTTGGAACCTTCAGGTAACCCATCTGGGCAGCAATCTCCATGTTGCGGACCATCGAGCGACCCACGAAGGCAACCTTTCGTCCGTTTGCGGCTGCGGCATCAAGCACCTGCTGCACACGGTGAACGTGAGAGGAGAACGAAGCCACAACCACCTTGCCGCGGGTACGAGAGATCACGTTCTCGATAACCGGACCAATGTCTTTTTCAAGCGGAGTGAAACCTGGGACGTCCGCGTTGGTGGAGTCAGACATGAATAAATCAATTCCAGCCTCGCCGATTCTGGCGAACGCACGAAGGTCGGTGAGGCGACCGTCCAATGGAATCTGATCCATCTTGAAGTCACCCGTGTGCAGCACGTTACCGGCCACGGTCTGAATGTGCACCGCAAGTGCGTCTGGGATCGAATGGTTGACAGCAACGAATTCGAGATTGAAATCGCCAACCCTCTCGCGCTGACCCTCGCGGACCACCATCGAATACGGAGTGATCTTGTGCTCTTTGAGCTTGGCCTCAACGAAAGCCAGAGTCAACGCCGAACCAATCAGCGGCATGTCTGGGCGAAGCTTGAGAAGGTACGGCACACCACCGATGTGGTCCTCGTGCCCGTGGGTGAGCACGATACCCACCACGTCCTGCAGACGGTCACGGATGTAACCGAAGTCAGGCAGGATGACATCGATGCCAGGCTGGTGAGTTTCAGGGAACAACACCCCAACGTCGACGATCAGCAGCTTGCCATTGATCTCGAAGACGGTCATGTTGCGACCAACCTCGCCAATACCGCCGAGCGGCACAATGCGAAGCGTGTCTTTTTGAAGCGCGGCCGGAGCCGGGAGGGTTTGAACCAAAGGGTTCCCCTATCTGGTTGTGCCAGCCACCTTAGGCAGAGCGCCACCGGCTGCTGCATTGCGGTCTGGACGGAAGTTCTCGAACGACAGACCCGCAATCTTGGCAACCCCGTAAATATCGTTTTCGATACGAGCTGCCTCAGCCTCTTCCGGACCAACCAAAGGTAGACGTACGCGAGGGCTGTCGATCAGACCTAGAGCGTGAAGTACATACTTGGTGGCCACGGTTCCAGGAACGTGGGTCATCAATGCACGAACCAAAGGCTCGAGCGAGTTGTGCACGGAAAGTGCGTGGTGGAAATCGTTTCGGTTTGTGGCGTCGATCATTTCGCGGTAGGCAGCAGGTGCCACGTTCGCGGTCACACCGATCAGGCCGGTGGCACCAATGGCCAGGTGCGGCATGATGTTCGAGTCGTCGCCCGAGAAGTAAAGCAGGTCAGTCTCGTTCATGATGCGCGAAGCCTGAGCGAGGTCACCCTTGGCGTCCTTGACCGCAACGATGTTTGGGTGTTTCGCCGCGCGGTGAAGGGTCTCGTACTGAATCGGAATGCCGGCTCGCCCTGGGATGTCGTAGAGGATGACTGGAAGATCGGTGGCGTCCGCGATTAAACGGAAGTGAGTTAGCACGCCAGCCTGAGTTGGCTTGTTGTAGTAAGGGGTAACGATCATTACGCCGTCCGCGCCAGCCTTCTCAGAAAGCTTGTAAAGCTGCATCGCATGAGCGGTTTCGTTCGAGCCACCACCGGTGATGATCTTTGCGCGGCCCGCAGAAACAGACTTGCCAACCTCAACCAGCTTGATCTTCTCGGCGTCGGTCAGGGTTGAGGTTTCACCGGTGGTTCCGGTAACCACAACACCATCGGCTCCGTTGGAAATCACGTAGTCAAGGTGACGCTCGGTTGCAGGCCAGTCGACTTCACCATCAGCGGTCATCGGGGTGACCAGGGCAACTAGAACCTGACCGAAAAGGTCTTTGTTTTGTGCGGACATAGTAACAAGATTAGCGTTAGCCTAGACCGCAGGAGAAACCCGTAATGAAAACGATGAAGTTTTGGGTCGGCAATCTAAACGCCGGGCTTACAGTTGCGCTAGTCGCACTTCCCCTCGCGATCGCCTTTGGTGAGAGTTCGACACTTGGTGCTGCCGCGGGAATCACCACCGCCGTCGTCGCGGGATTCATCGCGGCAATGTTCGGCGGTTCCAACTTCCAGGTTTCCGGACCAACCGGCGCGATGACCGTGGTGCTCATTCCATTGGCTGCCAGTCAAGGCGCATCCGGGGTTCTGCTGGCCGGCCTGATTGCTGGAATCGTCCTAGTTGTTGCCTACCTATTCAAACTAGGTCGACACATCCACAGACTTCCGGCATCGGTAATCGAGGGCTTTAGCGCAGGCATCGCCATTGTTATTGCTAGGGCGCAACTCGACTGGGCAAGCCCAAATGCAGATTCGATCATCTTGACCGTCGTCGTGATGATTGCCGTGATTGCCGGTTTAAAACTTTTACCTAAGTGGCCCATCAGCATCACCACCCTGACCTTGGCAACAGCAGCCAGCATCTACTTCCACCTCGACGTCGCCGTGATCCCGACCCTCGAGAACCCGCTTGGTACCTGGAACCTCGAATTCCTCGGGGCTATTACCAACTGGAGCGCAATCCTAATTCCAGCCCTCGGCATTGCCACCCTGGCTGCTTTTGAGGCGCTGCTGAGCGCGAAGATTGCCGACCGCATGGCGGGTGCCAAGAATGACCACGACAGCGACCGAGAGCTACTGGGCCAGGGTCTTTCCAACATCGCAGTGCCATTCCTTGGCGGTGTTCCGGCAACGGCAGCACTGGCACGAACCGCGGTCAACGTGCGAAGTGGCGCCACCTCTAGGGTTGCCGCAGCAGCTCACTCGGCATTCTTGCTGATCATGGTTTTGGTGTTGGCTCCGCTAGTGAACCTGATTCCACTACCAGCCCTGGCCGGTGTGCTCTTGGCTACCGCTTTCAACATGCTGAACTTTCGCGAACTTTGGAAGCATGCACGGGCGTCCAAGTTGGATGGAATTCTCACCGCAGTGACACTGCTACTCACCATCTTCATGGACCTAACCATGGCGCTTTTCGCGGGTGTCTTAATGTGGCTCGCCCTGCGCAAGACCAAACTTGCACAGGGCGAGGAAGACTACGAGGTTTAGCTTACGGAGCTACGCGACCGTGCTGGTTGAATGCCTCATAGGTGTAAGGCATTAGCTCGGCCCAGAACTCTTCCATCTTCTCGGCACACATTTCGATCTCACGCTGTGGGAACGAAGGGAAGTGAGTTCCCTCGCGCTTGGTGCGAAGGCTGAGGAAGTTCATCAGGGCACGTGCGTTCATGGTCACGTACATCGACGAGTAAATGTTTAGCGGTAGCACGATACGAGCAACCTCACGAGCCACACCGGCCTCCAGCATGCGCTGGTAAGACTCGTAGGCGTGGGTCGAAGCCGAACGCGATTCCTGCTGAACCAAAGCAACCTGCTCTGCCGAACCAGGGATGAACTCGTAGTGACCGGTCTTACCGATCTGAACCAGGTTGCGGTCCTCGGCTGGCACATAGAAGGTAGGGCTTAGCTCCTTGTATCGACCCGATTCTTCGTTGTACGAAGCAATACGGTGACGCATGAACTCACGGAACACGAAGATTGGTGCCTGCACGTAGAAGGTCATCGAGTTGTGCTCGAACGGGGAACCGTGACGGTCACGCATCAGATAGTTGATCAGCCCCTTGTTGGCCTTCTCGTTATCTGCTGCAGCGGTGTGAGCGGCTGCGCTCTCGAGGGTCTGCTCTCCCTGGGTCGAAACTCGAGCGGCAAAAAGCACGTCGGAGTCGGCGGCGGAAGCGCGGACCAGTTCTACGGTTACATCACTACGGAATTTGATTTCGGACACGTGTAAAGAATACTCGTTTACCGCCCGTAAGAATTCGCAATAAAGGCTCGTGGCGCAGCCTTCGGCAATAGCCTTGAAACATGCCAATTGACTGGAATTTGATCGTGGTGCTGGCGCTAGTCGCAGTCGCAACCGTTTTCGGCTTAATCTGGCAGGCCGCTCAGGGCAAAGCCAAGCGCATCGCCAGTGGCGAGCAGATCGATTTGGCACTCCTAGGCGCCGAAAAGAACGGCCAACCGGTTACCTCTTTTGGCAAGAACACCACCCTGCTTCAGTTCTCCAGTGAAACCTGTGCAACCTGTAAGCAGACCGCAAAGCTATTCCGTGAACTTGAGGCAACCTCGGACGGCCTGCTTCACATCGAAGTAGACCTCACTCACAGACTCGATCTTGCCGATAAGTTCAAGATCCTCCAGACCCCGACCACCTTGGTGTTAGACAGCAAGGGCGTTGTGAAATCAAGAATTGGCGGCGCACCCCGCGCTGCCACAATCGAAGCCGAGATAGGAACATTCGTAATCTAATGAGCAAGAAGCAAATTGACCCACGTGGCCCTCGTTTTGGAGCCGTAATCACCAGCGTTCTACTGCTGGTAGACGTTTACCTTTCGCTAAACCCAGCCACCTTCCCGCTATCGGTGTCGCTGCTTGGCATCATCGTGGCGCTGTTCGCTATCGGTGCATTCCTGGGTAACGCTCGCCACCCTTACAGCTTCCTTTTCAAGCGCTTCGTGCGTCCGTTGCTTGGGGAACCAAAGGAACTTGAAGACTCCCGCCCACCACAGTTTGCCCAATTCGTTGGCTTCCTGGTGGCTGGAACCGGTCTCCTGTTCGGTGCTCTAAACATCGAGCTTGGTCTAACCATCGCGGCCGGTGCCGCGTTCTTCGCAGCATTCCTAAACGCCGCGTTCAACTTCTGCCTTGGCTGCCAGATCTGGCTTGGCCTAGCTCGTATCGGTTGGGTAAAAGCCTAAGCTCGGTGCATGGCGATGGCTTTCACCATCGCTTCTCGGGCACGCGGACGATCCCCGGCGGCGTCATAGGCAAGCGATAGTGCGAACCATGACTTCCAATCGTCGGGGTTTTCTTCTGCTCGTTTTTGAAAAACCTTGAAGTTCTCATCGGCCGATTCCTTGGTTGGGCGACCACTAGGTCGAAGCTCCAACTGGAAGACCGGCCACTCATTGTTCGCCTCGAGTTCCTTGCCCAGACGTTCGGCACCTAGCCCGAACTTCAACTCACGGAAGATCACCCAACCGCCCATGACCGGGAATGCGAGGACGGCAATACCCATACCGACACCAATCGGTGTTCCGTTGGTAATTAGCAAGATTGCCCACTGCCCTAGAACTAGGACGTAAACCAAAAGCAGTGCAATCGAAATTGCCGCACCAAGCTTTGGGGAACGCACTTTAGGAAACGACCGAATCTAGCCCAACGAACAGGCCGGTGTTCTTTGCTGCAAAACGGATTGCAGCCAGAATCCCGCCGGAGTACGAGGCAACTGATGCCACCTCGTGGTGAATCTTTAGAACCTCAGCCTCGCCACCGAGGTAAACCTCCTGCATGGCGCTAACTCCTGAAAGGCGCAGTGAGTGAACCGGGATTCCGGCAACCATCTGACCGCGAGCTTCCTGACCAACGCCGGTGACCAGTGGCATTTCGCCGCGAGCCCCTGCAATCAGCTCCGCGGTACGAATTGCGGTACCCGAAGGAGAATCAACCTTGTGCTGGTGATGTGCTTCAACGATCTCGATGGTCGAGAAATACTTGGCGGCTTCGGTGGCAAAACGAGTTGCCAGCATCGAACCGATTGAGAAGTTTGGAACGATCACCGCAGTAGAACCGTTCTTGGCAACTTCCGCTTCTAACTCGGAAAGCTTTGCAGCCGACCAGCCAGAAGTACCGACTACCACTGGAAGCTTCGCTGCCACGCAGTAGTGAACTACCTGCTCGCTGACCTCGAGTTTGGTCACATCAAAGACCACGTCAGCACCCTGCAGTTCACTCAAGTTTGAGCGAGAGTTCAGACTCGCGTGGAGGACAAGGTCCTGCGCCGAATCGATTAGGTCAAGCGCGAGCTTGCCCATGCGGCCGGTGGCCCCAACTACTGCAACTTTGATGGTCATGATTCAACCTTAAACGAAAGACTTGAAAGCGGACTCGTCTACGTCGCCAACGGCAACCAGTGCTCGTTCTCGCTTAATCAGTTCGGCAGCAACCTCTTGCACCTGCGCCTCGGTCACCGTTGCATAGCGAGCCAGCGATTCGTCGAGGTCTAGGAACTTTCCGTTGAAGATTTCGGTGGAGAAAAGGCGGTTCATTCTGGCTGAGGAACTCTCGAACTTGAGGGCTAAGGATCCAGAGATATTTCCTCGAGCCAATTGGAGTTCGTCGCCGGTAATTCCGTGCTCAGCGAGCTTCTGAAGTTCACCCTGCATTAGCTTGGTCACCTCAGCAGCCTTGGCTGGAGCACACCCGGCGTAGAGCCCAAAGATCGCGCCATCGGAGTAAGCCTGGTTGAACGAGTAAACCGAGTAGGCCAGACCGCGCTTTTCGCGAATCTCCTGAAATAGTCGGGAACTCATTCCGCCACCGAGGACGGTGTTCAAAACGGCCATCGCGTAACGACGGTCGTCTTCGGCAACAAAACCTTGAGTTCCCAGCAGGATATTTGCCTGCGAGATTGGGCGCTTGATGACCTCGAGGTTATGAGAGCGAGGAATGAAGGTGTCACCCAAGAATCTACGAGGACGAGGTGTCGCAGACTCCCCTAGATCCCACCCAGCGACTTCTAGAGCCTGGCTGACCAGCCGAACCAGTTCATCGTGGTTTACTCCGCCGGCAGCCGCAATAACTACGTCCTGTGGGCGGTAGTTGGCGCGGTAGTGCTCCCAGACGGCATCTCTCGTTACTTCGGTGATGGTCTGAATGGTTCCACCGATTGGGCGTCCCAGTGGGTGATCTCCGTGAAGAGCCGCGGCGAAAGCCTCGTGTGCAACATCCTCAGGGTCGTCGTCGTTCATGGCGAGCTCTTCGAGAATAACGGTTCGCTCGTTTTCAAACTCTTTGACATCGAGAAGTGAAGAGGTGAGCATGTCCGCAATTACATCGATTGCCAGCGGTAGCGCGGTGTCTTGCACGCGCGCGTAGTACGAGGTGTACTCCTTGCCAGTGGCGGCGTTCGACGAACCACCAACCGAGTCGAAGGCGATTGCGATTTCGAGTGCCGAGCGTTTGGTAGTGCCCTTGAACAATAGGTGCTCGAGGAAGTGGGTGGAACCGAAGTGTCCGCCGGTTTCGTCTCTGGAGCCAACCGGCACCGAGAACGAGATGGTTACGCTCTGAGCACCAGGCATGCTCTCCGACAAAATGCGAACACCGCTTGGGAGAACAGAACGGCGAACCGTGCTGCCTCCCGAAGCGGTGAACTCAAGTTCGGCGCGATCTAAAGGAAAAAAGATCTCAGCCATTTGAAGTTACTTACTCCGAAGCTTCTTCACCCTCAACCACAGGCGAAAGCGATAGCTTGCCGCGGTCGTCGATCTTGGTGATTTCAACCTGAAGCTTCTGGCCTACCTCAAGAACGTCTTCAACGTTCTCAACGCGCTTGCCGCCAGAGATCTTCTTTAGCTCCGAAACGTGTAGTAGGCCGTCCTTGCCAGGAACCAGCGAAACGAACGCACCGAAGGTGGCTAGCTTCACAACGGTACCTAGGAAGCGCTCACCAATCTCAGGAACGTGTGGGTTCGCGATGTTGTTGATAGCGGCACGTGCTGCCTCAGCCGAAGGGCCGTCGGTGGCACCGATGAATACGGTTCCGTCGTCTTCGATCGAGATGTCAGCTCCGGTGTCTTCCTGGATCTGGTTGATCATCTTGCCCTTAGGGCCGATGACCTCACCGATCTTGTCTACAGGGATCTTGACCGAGATGATGCGCGGTGCGGTTGCTGCCATTTCACCTGGAGCGCTGATGGCCTGGTTCATGACGTCAAGGATTGCACTACGGGCTTCCTTCGCCTGAGTTAGAGCACCGGCTAGAACGTCGGAAGGAATACCGTCCAACTTGGTGTCCAGCTGAATAGCGGTGATGAACTCTGAGGTACCTGCGACCTTGAAGTCCATGTCGCCAAGTGCGTCTTCGGCACCAAGAATGTCGGTAAGAGCTGCGTACTGAGTCTTGCCGTCGATGGTGTCAGAGATCAGACCCATAGCGATACCTGCTACCGGAGCCTTTAGAGGCACACCAGCGGCTAGTAGCGAAAGGGTTGAAGCACAAACCGAACCCATCGAGGTCGAACCATTCGAACCTAGAGCCTCCGAAACCTGACGGATTGCGTAAGGGAACTCGGTACGGCCTGGAAGAACTGGAACCAGTGCGCGCTCAGCCAATGCACCGTGACCAATTTCACGTCGCTTTGGAGTACCAACACGACCAACTTCACCAGTCGAGTAAGGAGGGAAGTTGTAGTTGTGCATGTAACGCTTGGTGGTCTCTGGGCTTAGAGCATCAATCTGCTGCTCCATCTTCAGCATGTTCAGGGTGGTGATACCAAGAATCTGGGTCTCACCGCGCTGGAAGATAGCCGAACCGTGAACGCGTGGGATTACGTCAACTTCTGCGTCTAGGACACGGATGTTGCGAAGGCCACGGCCGTCGATGCGAACGCCTTCCTTTAGAACACGGGTACGTACTACCTTCTTGGTTACCGACTTGTAGGCAGCCGAGATCTGGCCCTGCTGCTCTTCGGTTAGTGCGGTCGAAAGCTTTTCCTTGACCGATGCCTTTAGCGCGTCATCGGCGTCCTGGCGCTCCTGCTTGTCTGCGATTAGGTAGATGCGACCTAGCTCTTCCTCGGCCAACTTGGCTACGTGCTCGTAGACCTCGTCGGTGTAAGGAGGGAACACTGGGTACTCGGTTAGCGCCTTGGCCGACTTTGCAGCCAGACGCGCCTGAGCCTCAACAAGTTCCTTGATGAAAGGCTTGGCTGCCTCTAGACCCTCGGCAACAACAGACTCCGATGGAGCGACAGCGCCACCCTTGACTAAGTCCCAAGTGTTCTCGGTTGCTTCAGCCTCAACCATCATGATGGCTACGTCTTCAACACCGTTTTCCACAACAACGCGTCCAGCAACGACCATGTCGAATACTGCGCGCTCTAGCTGCGAGTGCTTAGGGAAGGCTACCCACTGGCCGTCGATAAGTGCCACACGGACACCACCAATTGGACCGGAGAAAGGTAGACCGGCAAGCTGGGTCGACATCGAAGCAGCGTTGATCGCTACTACGTCGTAAAGCTCGTCTGGGTGGATCGCCATAACGGTAACCACAACCTGGACCTCGTTACGCAGACCATCAACGAACGATGGTCGTAGTGGGCGGTCGATGAGACGACAGGCCAAGATGGCCTCGGTGGTTGGGCGACCTTCGCGGCGGAAGAAGCTACCTGGAATCTTTCCGGCAGCGTACATCTTCTCTTCCACGTCAATGGTTAGTGGGAAGAAGTCGAACTGGTCTTTTGGCTGCTTGCTGGCAGTAGTTGCCGAGAACAGCATGGTTTCGCCGTCGATGTAGACAGCTGCGGCACCCTGTGCCTGCTGTGCTAGACGCCCGGTCTCGAAACGTACAACACGCTTACCGTGCTTGCCGTTGTCGATGATTGCGTATTCGTGCTCCGTGCCATCCATAGGCTCGAAGTTATCTGGACCTGACATGGTCCCTCCTCTTTTTCGTCGCGCGCGAAAAGCTCACAAACTATTTGTGTTTCGCGCTAGAGCAATGTGGCGCGTTAACTGTCCTCCGAGTGAGGACTGCCCTGATCTGCAGTAAAGAACCTTGGAAAACCTTCCAAGACCCACCACCGAAGATCAGCAAAACGAACCTCGAAGCTCTCCTAAAAGGCTAACAGAGAACCCCGACAAAGCCTAGAACTAAAAAGAACCGCCCCGAGTGTACCCGGGGCGGTTCTTGTAAAGACTAGTCAGATTAGCGACGTAGACCTAGGCGCTCAATCAGCGCACGGTAGCGAGCAATGTCAACACTCTGCAAGTAGCCGAGTAGACGCTTGCGCTGACCTACGAGAAGCAGTAGACCGCGACGGCTGTGGTGGTCGTGCTTGTGCTCCTTGAAGTGCTCGGTTAGGTCCTTGATGCGACGCGAGAGTACAGCAATCTGAACCTCAGGAGAACCGGTGTCACCTGGGTGGGTTGCGTACTCAGCGATGATCTGTGTCTTTACCTTTGGGTCTAGAGCCATTGGTTTCTCCTTCGATTCGCTGCGCGGCGTAAGAAGCTGGATGCTTCAAACTCTCTTTATCCGCGGCCGTTACACGGCAACCTTTACAGCCTACTAGGCTGTCGTCTCAATCGCAACCGGAGGCTCGGGCAGCTTCTTACTTGGAAGCAAGGTAATGATGAATTCGAAAAGCGCCCAAGCGAGCCAGATTCCAACCAGACCGAGAATTGGTAACAGCAGAATCTCCATGTAACCCCCGGTCATCATCGCGTTTTGCAGACCCTGTGGGTCCTCCCCGTAGGCAGCCATATCCTCCACGAGCTTGCCAAAGGCTTCCGAGTTGGCGAAAACCACATAAACAGTAGCCACAAGAGGAATTAGGTAGGTCAAAAGCCACTTCGGACTTACCCCGGCGTCGCGGAAGCGTCGGAACAGCAAACCAAGTTGAGGAAGAAAAAGACCGATAGCTGCGATGTTACTCACCGCATCGTTTCCGATGACCGTGTCTACGACGCTGGCGACGATTGAAACCAGGAACGCGAAAAGCACGAACCACCAGTACTCCGGCCGAGTTGCGCGTCCTCGGAAGGTCGCATAGTTTTTGAATCCAGCCTTGATGGCTCCTGCGAAGTCCATTAGTTCTTCCCTTCTAGTTCCAGAATTTCACGGATCTTTACGATGTCACGGTTGATTTCCGCGACCAGACTTTCCACGCCGTCAAACTTGGCGGCTGGTCTTACGAATTCCACGTATTCGATGGTGACGGTCTTGTCGTAGAGATCGAGACCGGTGTGATCGATGACGAATGACTCCACCAAGCGAGGCACAGCCTGGAAGGTTTCGTTGATGCCAACCGAGTGCGCAGCTGGAAGTTTCTGGTCGTCAACGTAAAGCCAGCCCGCATAGACGCCATCGAGCGGAAGGTAGCCTTCACAGTCACGTGACATATTGGCAGTTGGGAAACCAATGGTGCGACCAATCTTGAGGCCGTGCTCGATGACGCCGGTGGTGATGTGGTTGCGGCCAAGTAGCGCCGAAGCTGCCACAACCTTGCCCTCATCGAGCAATTCGCGAATTCGGGTGGTGGAAACCGGAGTATCTCCAATGCAAACCTGAGGCATCTCGATTACGCGGAACCCTTTGGACGCACCAAGTTCCCTAAGAACCTCAACTGTTCCGGCTCCCCTGCTACCAAAGCGGAAACCTTCGCCAACCACAACGATCTTGGCCTTTAAGGTGTTGACCAGGATGTCGTCGACGAATTCCGCAGGAGTCATCTCCGAAAGGCGCTGGTCGAATTCCAGGGTGAGCACTGCATCAATCCCCTGCTCGGCCAAAAGGATCGCCTTTTGGGCTGGGCCAATCAGCGGAAGTTTGCAGGCCATCGGGTTGAGCAGTGCGTCTGGGTGGCGATCGAAGGTTAGAGCAACGCTGGCCAGCAGATTCTCTTCTGCCAGTTCCACCACGTTGCGAAGAAGCGCTTGATGTCCCAGGTGAATGCCATCGAACTTACCGATGGTCACTGCGGTATCAGCGAAATCAGCTGGGAATTCGCTTACCGAACCGACGCTAAGCACGCTTGGACTTCCAAATCCAGTAGAGGCCCCAGAGCGGCAGAATGAGTGGCACGAAGCCATAGCCCATGCCGTAGACCGACCAAACGGTTTGGTGCTGGAAATCGGTTGGGTCGAGCAGTGAAAGAGTTCCGATGATGAGCACGCCAGCCAGCTCGAAGCCAATGGTCATCGTGGCAAGCTTGGCGTTGTTTCGAACCAGAGCAATAGTGGCGATGATGTAGACGACTGCAGCGACCGCGCTCAGCGAGTAAGCGAGCGGAGCCTCTTCGAACTTTTTGTAGAGCTGATAGAGGGCTCTGGCCGATGCGGCGAGAGCAAAAATTGCATAAATAGCAATAATCAGCCGACCTGCGCCCGACGATACCGCAGACAAGTTGCCTCCAAAGAGAAATAGTTTTCTCTTAGCCTAGCCGAAGCGTCCGGTTACGTAATCCTGGGTTCGAGGGTCATCAGGGTTCTGAAAAAGCTTGGAAGTCAAACCCTTTTCTACGATAAACCCGGGCTGACCATTCTCAGCCAGGAAGAATGCACATTCGCTTGAAACTCGAGCTGCCTGCTGCATATTGTGGGTAACAATCACAATTGTTACTTCTTTTGCTAGTTCGACAATAGTTTCTTCGATTCGAAACGTTGACGTTGGATCAAGAGCTGAACATGGCTCATCCATCAGCAAGATTCGGGGTTTCACGGCAATCGAACGAGCAATGCAAAGGCGCTGTTGCTGGCCACCCGATAGGCCGCCACCGGGAGAATCGAGTCGGTCTTTAACTTCCTTGAAAAGGCTGGCTTTGGTTAGAGCTTCCTCAACTAAATCATCCAGCTCTGACTTTGCTTTTTTGACCGACGTCAATTTCAGGCCAGAAATGACATTCTCATAAATGCTCATGGCCGGAAATGGGTTTGGCTTTTGGAAAACCATGCCGATTTCGCGACGGGCATCGGTGACCTTCCTAGTCGGATCGTAGATATCAACCCCATCAAGGATTACTTTCCCAGCAAGTGATGCGCTAGGTACCATTTCATGCATGCGGTTGAGGATTCTAAGAAAGGTCGACTTTCCACAACCGGATGGACCGATGAGGGCCGTTACTTCGCCCGGTTTCATCTCCAGATTTACTCGATCAAGCACCTTTCGCTCACCAAACCAAGCAGAAACGTTTTCGCCGCGAAGGCTCGCCAAGTTTGACAGTTTCGGAGCAGTGCTTTTCTTGACACCGTCAAACGACACAGGTTTGACTGCGACCGATTTACTATCGGAAGCTTTTGCTTTTGCTACGGCCATCAAGGGTTCCTTAAATTAGATTCGACAGAATTCGGGTGATTTGCTCTGCCAATAACGTAGAGGTCCAGATCAATAACGGAGTGCTTACCACCCATGATTGAGCTGGCCCCCAGTTGCGTCGGAGCCAGAGCAGCACCACGACGACTAAAGCCAGAAGTTGATAAAGGTAAATGATTGGGGTGACCGCCTCCATGTCGCCATTCATCGCCTCTTCGGCAGCCTTAATGGCGAGCATGGGAATAACTTTCACAGGTGTTTCTTTGGCGGTTCCCGCAAGTTCTGCATCAACCCAAATTGCCGATGACGGGAGGAAGGGAATACCTGTCGCGCTTACCAACGTGAGCCGCGACGCTCCAGCAGGAACAGCATTGGTAACCTCATCGCCGGTATGGCGAACCGCTGTAACGGTGAAGTTGAGTTTTCCCTGGCCGGTCAGAGCGGTAATTGTATCGCCGATCTTCAGTTCGCCCAACCTACCGAAAACACCGGAATAGGCGGCTTGGCGCCCATAAAGCACGCTAATTCCTTCTTGGCCAGGTAACACGGTATCTCTCCGGTGGCCAATACCGTCCATGGTGTCCGCACTTGTTGTGCCCTCAATAACCACGGCATCGACATTGATTTTCGGAATTGATAGAAATGCCAGTGGAGTGCCTGATTCATGCAAATAACCAGCCGAATTGACTTGCCCCACCGGTGCCGTTCCATTAGCGAGCTCGTATCGCAAGGCTTCGGCTTTCTTGAGTTGGGCAGAAGTGAAGTGCATAGGCGAGATGATTGCGAGGTGAACCAAAAGGCCAAAGGTTAGTGCCACCAGACTCACCAAAGAGAAAGTTGCTAAGCGGGCTGTGGCTGCCGGTCTAGGGCCAATAACCCGCGAGTCAAGGATTGCAGCATTCTGAGTCTCGCCTTTTGCTCGTTTTGCTGCTCTATCCAAAAGATCTGTAAGTGAGTATTTCGCTTGTGAAACAAGTTGGACACACTTTCGAGGAAAATTCTTGAGAATACGAACAGACCCAGCGGTCAACTCTGAGAGTTTTCGCACTGGATCTGTTCGCATCATTATTGTTCGTTTCTTATTGTTGGGCTTAGCTGATCTTCAGAGTCTTCTTGACCTTGACAGACACGTTGGTGCTTGAGCCTGGGTAGTTCACCCAAACCGTGTAGGTACCCTTAGCCAAGGTGGACTCAAAAGAAACTGCCGCCGCTCCATTGTTGTCTAGGGTTCCGTATGCGAAGAACGCATCACCCTTCGAGTTGATGGCTACGACGGTAACCACGCCAGCCGCAAAGGCTGTCGAGGTAGAGAGGCCGTTGCGAACAGTGACTGCCACGCTAGGGATTACCGATGCGCGAACGTTAGTCACAGTAGCCGAGAGAACCGACTCCCCCTTCAACACCTGCGAAATGCTTTCGGCAGAGCTTGACTCAGCAATACCTGCCAGTGCAGGAATGAAGACTGCCTTCAAGTCCAAAGTTGCATTCTGCTTGGTTGCATCTTGCACCTTGATCGAAGCAGTGGTTCCACCCTTGGCAACAATTCCTGTGCCAACTAGGTTTGAACCGTCCTGTAGCGGGGTACCGTTGTAAACCTTGACCGTTCCACCCTGGTTTCCGTTAGAGCTGACGGTTGCAACAACCGTCGCAGAAGTTCCTGATGCCGAAACAGTAGGAGTACCTAGTGAAACGGTGCTAACCGATGGTGCTCCCACTCGGTTTGCAGCGGTGATGTTTCCACAAATGGTCGAGTTACCACCAGCAGTCGTGCCGGCGGCACCATCTGCATCAGCAGGGTAGCTAAGCAAACCATAACCGTACTTCTGAATTACAGCCTTCGCCTGACATACAAGCGAGTTCTCGCCCACGAATGCAGTCTTAATCTTGTTCGAACCAGAGGCATTTGCAAGAGCCGTTGGAACAATGTTGTAAACAGTTCGCTTGATTGCGGTCCAGAGCGGGTTGGTTGCAATAGTTCCAGCAGTTGAACCCGCGACGGTTGGCGCGACTCCACCAATCGAACGCAAGACAGCGCCGTTTAGACGAGAAGTTGAAACACGGTTGGTTTGAGCAACGAACTGAGAAATCGAGAAGCCAACGAGACCGTATGGGTCAGCGGCAACGGCTGAACCATCGTGTTCCTGGACGCTCTTCTGAGTCGATCCAACAGTAAAGACATCCTTGGCCGCAGTGGTTCCTGCAGAAATCTGAGTCTCGGTAATTCCTACCTGACCGATCCAGTAAGAACGTGTGCCAGACCCCGCCTGAGGAATGTAAGCGTTGATCGTGTTCGAAGCTTCTCCGGCTTCTAGAACGTAGTCTGGCGCAGCCAACTTGACGAAAACACCGTTATTGGTGATTACTCGAGTGATGTTTCCCTTGTAGATGTTCATCAACGAGACTTCGGTGGTGTTACCAGAAGTACCCAATGGGATGTCAGCTGGAATCTTAGAGTTCGGTGAAACAGCGTAGGTCATGGCATCGATTGCGAACGGAATGTAGGTCAGTACGCCATCGGCACGGGCACCCGATGGGCCAGACGACGAACGTGCGAAATCAATCTTTCCGGCTAGATCCGCGGTAGTGACAGTTACAGCTGCGCGCGAAGTGCCATCAGCATTAGGCGCAATTGCCAAGCTCTTGGTCGAGGACTGGCCAATCGCGGTGTATAGGGCGTCGCGGCCAGCACCGGAGCCATTGAATCTAGGAATAGCCGCTAAACCCGAACGTGTGGTTACAGTTTCGCTACCAATCGCCTTGTAAGACGCAATCTTCAAAAGCTTGCCGTTCTTACCAAGCGCTTCCGAAATACCATCCATTACATCCATAGTGGTGTCAGAACCTAAGCCAACAAGTTCGCCATACACCTTGGTTGCTGGATCGGCCTGGGCAACCGTAATTGAACCAACAGTAAGCGCACTGGCAATGCCAAGTGCGATACCAACGTTGATTGGTGATTTCTTAATCAAGGGTTTCTCCTAATTAGTTATTGGACACCAAAGCTATATCTTTGACATCTGCTTCAGATTGCCAACGTTAGAAATCCTGCAACTAACTAATGGGTTGCGTTTTAGTTAACAAATATCAAAAGTTAGACGTTGGCAGTTTGGACTTGCGCCTGTTTGAAAGGCTGCCAATGGCAAACGCAGGACACCCAAGGACGGCAGTACTTAACAACAGGTTGCTAATAAATGGAGAGTTGGAAAGTTGCGTTTTAGTTCTATACGCGATCACATTCCGAGTGGAACCTGTTACCTCTGAACTGTCATCTAGGGTTGGTAACCCAGAGTCGACCGGTTCTACTGCCGCGGGCGTTACTGGCTCGACGACCGGCTCTTCAGGCGGGATTACCGGACAGTCAACCTGGATGTCCGCCGATCTCAACCTTGCGATGGAATCCTGTGCGGCCTGTTGAAGTGCGCTGGTAAGAGGAATGTACCCCTCAGGCAGTTGCCCAACTTCCTCTCCCGAAATCTGCCCAGCTCCGGTAGCAAAAGCTAAAAATTCTGCGTAATCCGTCACGGCAGTTGAAGTTTGGGTGCAAGGGTTAGTCACGGCATAAGTCAAGGTGCTCAGGGGATAACCCGGGTCGTCCGTTAGGTCTTGTGGGCTTATCAACATGCCACTCGTAGCGTCTTGAATCTTGGCTGAAATCGACGAAGAAATACTGCTTGCGCTAGGCGTCTTTTCTGTTCCATCGGAATTTACCAACGTTGCCATACTTAGCCCGAATCTCTTGGCAGAAGGCAAGTCCGTGATCGCTAGCAAAAATCGCTGCCCGATCGTTTGCGGTCCACCAGATACGAACTGGGCGGGAATTTTAGTTGGATCCCAGATCGACTTAGCACGCGGGTCGGCACGCCGAACTTGAAGTGCACCTTCAAGTAAATCGTTCGAGTAAGGCCTCAGGTCCAAAGTTCCGAAACCTGGAGCTGGTACGGAATTGTTCGGGCGGTAATTGGTCAAATCTGCTTTAGGGAACGTTTCAATACCGATATCAGTACTCAACCCAAGATTTTTATAGTACTTATTGAGCACCATGCCGTATTGGTCTGGCGTACCGGCCAAAAATGACCTGGCAGAGGCGTCACTTCTGATCCAAGACCAGACCATAGCCGCAATGTCAGAAGATCCAAGTGTGACCACAATGCCACCAGGTTCAGCATTAATCACAAAATCCCTGAACCGAGGATTTAGCGCTAGAAACTCGGGATCGTGACGAAGCGATCTTGGGTTGTTGGCCACATGGCTCGCTACGTTTCCGCCTGGTACATCTGATCGGTAGCTTTGCGTCAACAACTTTGCCAGAAGCCTGGCGTTTAGCTTCAAAGTAGTGACTAGCTTGCCATTTTCGGAAAAGTACGGAGATGTATTTTTGAACTGATTTTCAATATTGAATGCGACCACGATAGCGCTAGTTGCCACCGGAGTGTAAATCAGCCGTGCAGTACCCGCTTCCGTGGCCGAAAGTGGCTTGTTTACAAACCCGAGACCAGCGCTTCCTTCGATGTTTGAAACGATTTGCCGACGGGCTTCGCCATCACCAATCTGTGAATATCCAAAGGTTGCAGTGTTCTGACACAATTCCGGCTGCCAAGAAGTTATGGCTTCGGAGACGAGTTCGCTACCCACAACTCGACGTTCGGCATTTCCAATCGGACAAGAGTAGGAAAGCGGTGAAAAACCCAACGGGATTTGAATACGGTTTGCCCAGTTGCTAGCCGAAAGAGGTGAACCCGATAGCGAGAGATCGGATGGGACCGGTTCTCCATTCATGTAGTGGGAACCTCGAGGCACCAAAACCAACCAACAGTTCACAGGACTACCCTCAGCTACAGCACCACAACCTAGGTGAGGCGCTTCAAGCGAAGTCTGGATCTCAAATACAGCCGTTCCCGTACCATCGGCACCGACAGGCGCTGCAGTCACTTCATTCGTTGACTCGGGTGCAAAGTATTTCTCATAGACAAATGTCGATACCCCATTTACTGGCTTGAATGGCACTCTAAAGATTTTCAAATCTGGAAGCGTGCTAGGCGGTGGCACCTGATAGCTTGATCCGACGTATTGTTGGTTCGGGTCTTCCCCCTCGGCCAATTCTCGGTTTGCCGCAAATGTACCTACTAGGTTCTGCGTTGCTGCCTGCGGAGTTCCCCACTGACATCCCTCCGGCACGGCATTTGTCGCCGTTCCCCAACATTGCATTATCTGCATGTAGTTTCTGCTGAATTCACCTGGAACGGACGGGTTCATGCCGTTCCAATTGACAACAACACCCTGACTGGTGAGGTTTTGCGTTTGACTTACAGTCACCTCGAGATTCTGAAACTCTGAGTATGAGACCGTCGAGGAATCACGGTTTCCAGAAGCCCACGCAATCGTTAACTCTGACCCAGTAGAGGCTTCCGATGATTGGATCCCAGTTAAGCCAAGCGCACCAAATATCGATAGCAGACCCGCAGTTGCGGCGAGTTTTAGTGTTTTTGAGGCAGGCATTACTCGTCGACCTTGCGTCGTCGCAATGCCGACCTAAAGAGCGCAGGACCAGCGATTAAACCTAAGAAGAGAATTGCTGCCAGCAAAATTTGAGTGTTTTGGAAACTCCAACCCTTAGGTTTTGGTGCATCAACAGCCACGGCCGCAACTGTGGTGCAAGCGCCAGTATCTGCATCACACTTTACTGGCCCCTTTTCAGAGGTAGTGATCCCTTCCACGATGGTGGTACCACCAGAAGTTCCGCCTTGACCGGTAGTAGTTCCATCTGTGGTAGTGCCATCAGTGGACTCGGTTCCGGTAGCAGCTGGCGCGGCAAATTTATCTGAGGCGCTCGGCATTGGAGCCTTCTTAGCCAAGGTATTCGTACCGTTTGAGGAGAATGTTGGATTATTGCATCGAGCGATGTCAACGTTTTCAATTTCGGCGCCAGGAATCCGTTTCACCTGTTCCAAACCCGCCTTGACCAGGTTAATAGGCAATGGAGAATACCCCAGAACCTCAGCTTGCTGCTGACCTTCACAAAGGAAGTAATTGGCAAAAGCACTGAGGGTTTTGCCTTTGGCACTTGTAAAGGATCCAGAGACTTGGGTTGGGATGATCAAGTATGAGTATGACGAAAGAGGGTATGCTCTGGGATCTTCATTCCTATAAACGCCAGTTAGAATCTGCGTCAAATACTTGGCGCCTTTGGTGGTGTTTATCTTGGCACCAAGCAGACCTACTGCGACGTTAGAAGCCGTTGGTAATACGTAATAGCCACCAGCATTCAAAACCTTGACCACTGGATAACCAGTTTTCAATGCGTAGGAATACTCAACATAGGTGATGGTGCCCACGTTTGCGGACTGAGATACATACCCAGCCACACCCTGTGAGTTCGGTTGAGAAACAAAACCCTTGCCTGAAACAACTGGATAGTTCGATGTGACTCCACATGGGGTGGCACGTTTGGCTTTCTTGCAGTAGTCATTCCAGAGGCTTGAGTGCTCTGATGCCATCCATGTCGTGAATTGAGCGGTAGATCCAGAACCGTCCGAGCGAACGACCGGGATGATTTTTCGCTTTGGAAGGCTGATCCCAGGGTTCTCTTTGGCTATTGCTACGTCATCCCAGCTTGTGATCACACCAGTGAAAATCTTCACAATTAGTTCCCCTGAAAGCTTCAGGTTAGTAAGTCGTTTTCCACCTACTTGGAGGTTGTACATGAATGCAGTTCCACCAGCAACAATTGGCATGTAGGCGTAGCCACGGGAGGGCGGGGTGTCTACAACTGAGCCATCCTTCAAACCGTAGGGAATCTCCGATACGGCGAAGTCAACGGTTCCCGACCGGAACTGATTTCTACCGTCTGAAGAGCCGGTACTGGCGTAGTTGATGCGCAGACCGTATTGTTGAACATTTCGACGCCATTGGTCAACCGCATTGGCACTCCAGGATGATCCTCCGCCATTGACGGGCACATATTCTGCTGCATTTGCAACAGCGCCTGAGGCTCCCACCATCAAAACTGTAAGTGTGGCTAAAACGAGACCAGACGCTAATTTCCGGATCTTAGAGAAGGTCACGAGTTTGCCTCTTTCCTTTTAGCGGACCGCTTTTTGCGGAAAACTAGCGTTTCACGTCCTCCAGCAGTGGCCCTCTTAAAAATGATTTTCAAGTTGTGGATTGGTCGGGCATCGCTTCCTAGTACTCGAGCCAGTGCGAAGAGAACCAATACGAGCAGCATCAGCACGGCTGCGGTGCCGAAGCCGCGAGCAATCATCGTTGGTTCGGGTGATTTCACAAATTCGAAAATTGCTAGCGGCAAAGACACCATTGGCCCCTGGGACGGATCAAGGTTTAGAGCTGCGGTGAATCCAGAGGTCAAAAGCACTGGAGACGTTTCACCAACCCCTCGTGCCGTAGCCAGAATGATGGCGGTAGTTAGACCAGACTTAGCGGTAGGTAAGGTCACCAGCATGGTGGTTTTGAAAGAACTCGCCCCGAGGCCTAACGAAGCCTCTTTCAGGGTTGAAGGAACCAAACGCAATACAACATCGGATGCTCGAATCATGATCGGAAGCATCATCACACTAATTGCCAGTGCGGCGGCAAAACCGGACTTTTGAACACCGAGTAGCAAGATCGCGGTTGCATAGATGAACAGTCCAGCAACGATTGAAGGCAGTGCCGTCATTGCTTCGACCATGGTTCTAACAAAGCGCGAAAATTTACTCTTGATCTCGTTTAGAAATACAGCCGTGATAATACCCAAGGGAACTGTGATGGCTAATGCGATGGCAATTTGTGTTAGCGAACCCACAATCGCGTGGGTAATACCGCCTTGAGATAGAGGATCAAGTGGCCCTGCAAGAGCCATGTCTTGAGTAAAGAAATTCCAATTTAGCAGCGCTGCGCTTCCCCTGCCCACAGTAAAAAGCACAATGAATACCAACGTCGTGAACACCAGCAAGGCGAGTGAATTTACAGTCAGAGAAACCATGCGGTCAATCACAGCTTGACCATTGTCATCCAGCGACACCAGGAGAGCGAAGTAAGCAAGAAACAAAACATAACTGACCAACACAAATGGGATGACACCCGAGAATGGAACGATTTGACCAAACAAGAAGGCTGTGCTCGTTACCGCAGCGATAAATGAACCAAGGGCATAGAGCCAGTCACGAACTCTGAACCCATGAATGACGCGACGTTCTTCAAAGTCTTCAACGTTTTGGTCTTTATTAGTTTTACTCAACTTGAGGCTCCCGATCTTGAGCGGGCTACGATGCTTGATGCTACGAAGTTAACTACCAAGGTCATGGCGAAAAGCGCCAACCCGGCGGCCATAAGTGCTGACATGCCCATTTGAGTGGCTTCACCGTATCGCAATGCGATAAGTGAGCTGACCGAGATTGCCCCATTTTGCAAGACATGCCATTGAATTTCAAATACAGGCGAGATGATCATGTAGACGGCAATTGTTTCGCCCAGAGCACGTCCTAGACCTAGCATGGTCGCCCCAATGATGCCACCTTTACCAAATGGCAACACCACATTCTGAATCATTCCCCAACGTGTAGCACCGAGACCCAGGGCAGCTTCTCGTTCCCCCATCGGAGCCTGCGAGAACACCTCACGCATAACCGAGGTAACGACCGGGGTGATCATTAGGCCGACCACGACGCCAGCTATGAAACTAGACGAGGTGAACACGGTGTTTGATGTGAGCGGGTCATTTGGGTCCGAGCCGTCAACCGAAAAAATAGGAATCCAGCCTATGTTTTGCGATAACCATTTTGAGATTGGAGTTAGTTGTGGCTGAAGAAAGAACACACCCCACAAGCCGAAAACGACCGAGGGTATGGCTGCCATTAGGTCCACAAGGGTAATGAGCCACTTGCGCAGACCGCGTGGAGCGTATTCAGAAATATAGAGCGATGTGGCGAGCGAAAGTGGAATGGCAACCAGGACCGCAATCAGCGCAATGACGATTGTGCCGAAGAGAATGGCTACTATTCCGAAATTGCCGGAATCTGGTTCCCATGCTTGCGTTGTGAAGAACTTGAAGCCTGAAACTGACAACGCCTGAAATGCTCTTAGGCCAAGGAAAAATCCTACTAGTCCCATAATCATTAGGACAGTTATTCCGCCAGCGCGAAGCACCACTCGAAAGACTCGATCGGCTGAATCGTAGACATGCTTTAGCTCACGTGGACTATCAACTGAATCTGACTGCCCGGAAGACGCGGCAGCACCAAGCAAATTCGCTTGTTGTTTCCTAAACGCTATCTTCACCGGTTAATAGTGACAATTTGAGGTTAATCAACTAGGTTGCCGAGGTAAACGGGAGGTGTATTTTCAGTTGAACCAGATTTGCCACATGCGAAGTAGCATCACCGCGATAGTGAGGTTGGCTGCACCCATGATCATGGTCGAGTACTTGTTTCGTTCGGCAAGCGCCCAGAATCCGGCACCAACGCCCACCAGCAATGCGGTGAGCAGGTATCCGTAGAACTCCACAACATCACCTTTGGCTGTTGCCCCTGAGACCAGAACACCGATGGTGATGAACGCCTGAATGATGAGACCTAAAACGGTTAGCGCGAGAGGAGAAAGACTGACCAGCGACGGAAGGCGACCAATCAGACCGAGCAGTAGCGCCAGCACACCGCCACCAACGGCGATGAATTCAGCTAGCTGGTAGAACCACTCAATCATTGAACACCACCTGCGATTTGAGCTGGTTACCGCTTGGAATCAGCATGGCAATAAGTTTGCCTTCGAAGACCGCCGCGATGTCGCCGGTTAACTTGTTCGTATTGGAAAGCCGTTTGCCGTGGCGGAGGTCGATGACCTGCTGCTGGTCGAGTTCTAACGTGGTGAAAGCCTTAGACGCCTCGAACGATGAAACGACATTCAAAGGGTCGGTTACCTCGGGTAGTGCCTGCGCCTGGTCGATTGAATAACCGCCGACTCGGGTTCGGCGAAGAGCGGTTAGGTGACCGCCAACCCCCAACGCTTCACCCAGGTCTCTTGCCAGTGCGCGGATGTAGGTTCCGGATGAGCAATCGACGATCACGTCGACGTCGATGAAACCAGCGACTCGTCTCGGCTCCCCCACGATTTCAAATCGAGAAACGGTTACCGGTCTGGCCTTTAGCTTGACCTCTTCCCCACTGCGAACCTTTGCGTAGGAACGTACTCCGTCTACCTTGATGGCACTGACCGAGGAAGGTACCTGTTCGATGTCACCGGTAAGTTTTTCAATGCTTGCTCGAATAGCAAGGTCGCTCACAGCCGCTACTTCATCTCGTGATGCCTGACTTAGGAATTCGCTTTCACGATCGTCGGTGATGGTCGAAGCACCCAGACGAATGGTCGCCTCGTAGGTCTTATCGGCGCCGACGATGAACGTCAGAAGTTTCGTGGCAGATTCGACACCGAGCACCAAGAGCCCTGTGGCCATTGGGTCGAGGGTTCCGGCGTGACCAACGCGGCGGGTGCCAGCGACCTTACGGATTCTGGAAACCACATCGTGGCTAGTCCAACCCTCAGGCTTATCGATTAGCACCAAGCCGGCGTGCAAGGGTTAGTCCTCGTCGTCGTGGGCGCGAGGTTCCTTGTAAGGATTCTCCTCACCCGCGAAAGCAGCACCCTCGGCAAGTTTGTGAACCTGCTCGTCGCGCTGCTTAGCTTCGGCTAGTAGATCGTTTAGATGCGCGGCAATCTCAGGAACTTCGTCGACCACGAATTCGATGGTCGGAGTTAGCCGGATCGAAAGACCCCGGCCAACCTCACGACGAATCAAACCGCGATTCTTCTCGATGATCTCACTGCTACGCTGCTTCTCCTCCGGGGTTCCCCAGACGGTGTAGTAGATCGAAGCGCTCTGAAGATCGGGTGTCACGCGAACCTCGGTGATGGTGACGAAGCCTAGGTCAGGGTCCTTTACGGCCCGTTCCAACGCTTCGGCAACCAAAACCTTGATACGTTCGGCTAACTTGCGAGCTCTCGCTGCATCAACCATGAGTTACTCCTAGACTCGAGGCTTTTCGCGCATCTCGAAGGTCTCAATGATGTCTTCAAGCTGAAGCTCGTTGAAACCGCCGAGGCCGATACCACACTCGAAGTCGGTCTTGACTTCGGTGGCGTCGTCCTTGAAGCGCTTTAGCGATTCGATCTTTAGGTTGTCTGCGATAACTACGCCGCCACGAATGACACGAGCCGAGGTGTTTCGCTTGATCGTGCCCGAGCGAACGATCGAACCAGCAATGGTTCCAACCTTCGAAGACTTGAACAGTTCGCGAACCTCTGCGGTACCGAGCTGCGCTTCTTCGTACTCTGGCTTGAGCATGCCCTTCAGCGCTGCCTCGATGTCATCAAGTGCCTGGTAGATCACGGTGTAGTGACGGATGTCAACGCCCTCGCGGTCGGCACGTTCCTTCGCCTTGTTGTCGGGGCGAACGTTGAAGCCGATGATGATTGCGCTGTCGACGGTAGCCAGGTTGACGTCCGACTCGGTGATGGCACCAACACCGCGGTGGATGATGCGTAGCTGTACGCTGTCGTCCACCTCGATCTTGAGCAGCGAGTCTTCCAGAGCTTCAACAGCACCGGAAACGTCACCCTTGATGATGAGGTTAAGAGCCTCAACCTTGCCATCTTCGAGAGCCTTGGTGAAGTCCTCAAGCGAGACACGCTTGCGGGTCTTGGCCAGTAAAGCGTTACGGTCGGCGGCTTCACGCTTCTCAGCGATCTGACGTGCCTGACGCTCATCCTCGGTAACCACGAAGGTGTCACCAGCGCGAGGAACCGACTGCAGACCGAGAACCTGAACCGGACGGCTTGGGCCGGCAGCGGAAACAGGTTCGCCGTTCTCGTCGAACATCGCACGTACGCGACCGTGAGCCGCACCGGCAACGATCGAGTCACCAACGTTTAGGGTTCCCTGCTGGATTAGCACGGTAGCAACCGAACCGCGGCCCTTGTCTAGGTTCGCTTCGATGGCAACACCACGAGCGTCCTTGTCTGGGTTGGCGCGCATGTCTAGTGCTGCGTCTGCGGTTAGTAGCACGGCGTCCAGAAGCTCTGGAACACCCTTGCCGGTCAAAGCCGAAACGTCGACGAACATTACGTCACCGCCGTACTCTTCAGCAACGAGGTTGAACTCGGTTAGCTGCTGACGAATCTTGGCAGGGTTTGCGCCTTCCTTATCGGTCTTGTTGACCGCGACCACGATTGGTACGCCAGCCGACTGAGCGTGGTTCAACGCTTCAATGGTCTGAGGCATAACGCCGTCGTCTGCGGCAACCACAAGGATTGCGATGTCGGTCACCTGAGCACCACGGGCACGCATAGCGGTGAACGCCTCGTGACCTGGGGTGTCAATGAAGGTGATTGCTCGGTCGATACCTTCGTGAACGGTGTGAATCTGGTAAGCACCGATGTGCTGGGTGATTCCACCGTGCTCGCCGGCAATAACGTTCGAGTTACGGATGCTGTCTAGCAAACGAGTCTTACCGTGGTCAACGTGACCCATAACGGTGACCACTGGAGGTCTAGGTAGTAGGTCCTCTTCATCGTCTTCGTCGTCTAGGTCTAGACCAAAGCTGTCGAATAGCTCACGCTCTTCGTCCT
>JBEGRZ010000007.1:0-44070 GCA_041180115.1 Actinomycetota bacterium | reverse complement strand
GCGTAGTCGTTTAGCTGGGTGATGAAGTCGAACGAGTACTTGGCCAGTACGTCTGGCTCGTAGTAGTCGTGCTCAACCAGGTAGTCCAGGCGCTCGCGGAGAGTGTGGAAGAACACGGTGTTGAGGTTTACGTGGTCTAGGAAGTACTTGTGGACCGCAAGCTTGTCTTTATCAAGCTGCATCTTGCCATCGGCGTCCCAAAGGTTGATCATGGCGTTTAGCTCGTGGTAACTCAAGGTGTTCTCGAGTTCGCCATTGTCAAAACGCGAGATGATCTCGTCAGGGGCTAGTTCTGGTGTGCGTTCCATAGTTTTTCGATTCTCTTCTTTACTTCTACAACATCTTCTGGGGTCCCTAAAATTTCCACTCGGTAAATTAAAGGCACTTGTAATTTTTCGGAGATGATATCTCCGGCGATGCAGTAGGTTTCACCAAAATTGGTGTTGCCAAGGCCTATAACGCCGACGATTCGTTTCCGGTTTTCTGGGTTGTTCAGGAATTTGATTACCTGAACTGGGACTGCTCTTTTATCTTCGCCGCCACCGTAGGTTGGGACCACCAACACGCTGGAGGCGTTGATCGAAAAATCATCGACGTCTTTCGTATGAAGGGGGATGCGTTTTGCTGGCAATCCCAGTTTCTCTACGAAGCGCTTGGTATTTTCCGACGTACTTGAGAAATAGACGATCTCAAACACGAGGTGGCCGCCAGAGTAACTAGTTTTTGAGCGAGAGGATTTCGTCCATCTTGAAGCCTGACCAGTGCTTTTCACCGGAGACTACAACAGGGGCGGCGTTGTATCCAAGGGCGCGAACTAGCTCTAGGGCCTGTGGGTCCTGGCTTAGGTCAACGACCTCGAACGCGATACCTTCGCGGGTCAGTAGGCGCTTGGTGCTGTCGCACTGGACGCATGACGGAAGGGTGTAAACAGTGGCTACTGCGGCGCTCATTACTTCTACTCTTTCTAAGGGTCTAGCGGGATTAGAGGAGGAGGCCGCTACAAGATGCCTTTTTATTCTAGCGATAAAAAAGACACCAAAAGAGCACTTTCCTTTGGCCCGCAAAGTTGGTTTTAGATCCCCACCAGGTCTATCGTTTGAGAACCTTTTCTCGGGTCCACGTCAGACTTTCACTGGCTTCCCCTAGTAGCGAATCTATTAAGTTGTAGAGCGATATTAGGACGACAAAATTAACAGGTGTAGATGCGCTCGGTGTGTCGCGATATATATTTTTTAAAGTTACAAAAACCCTATATTCGGGGTTGAGAGTTCCTACAAATAGAGGACCGGAACCATCGAAATCACGAGCAAAACAGCGGCTGAAACGTTGAAAATGCGCCTCGTTTGAGGTTTCTGCAAAACTCCAGACATCGCCTCGCCGAAAGCTGCCCAAACCATGGCGCCAGGGTAGGTTGCCACCAAAAATACGACCAAAGCTAGGCTCAGAGTGCCCAAATCGGCCGATTCAGGGATGTAACTGGCGTAAAACGAGATCAGGACGATCCAAGCCTTCGGGTTTACCAGCTGGAACATGGTCGAACGAATAAAGCCAGTTGGGTGAGTTTCCTCGTGCTTGTGAACGAAGGTCGAACGGATTATTCCGTAGGCCATGAAGACGATGTAGGCGAAACCGACGTACTTCAGGACCTCCTGGATGACCGGAAAGGCACGAAATAGGGTTCCGATACCCAGCGCGATAGCGGTAAACATACCGGCCAAGCCGATCATGATGCCATTGATATAAGGAAGCGATTTCCTCAGCCCGTGGTTCATTCCGCTGGCCAACAAAAAGGTGTTGTTTGGACCTGGTGTCACCGAGGTGATGAAACCGAAAACCGCTATGCCCACTAGGACGCCGAAAAGATTATCCACACGCTAAGTCAAACAGAAATTATGGCAATCTTGCAGTTATGGATGGATTATTAAAAAATCTTAGATTGCGACACTCTTCCAAGTGGCGCCGCTATTCGGCTGACGTACTTCCGATGCACGTTGCCGAGATGGACTTCGCCATCGCCGACGCCGTGCGCGACCGCATCGTCACCATGGCCACAAATTCCGACCTCGGCTACCTTGGCCCAGTGCCAGAACTTGGGGAGGCTTTCGCCGGTTTCGCTCAGGATCGCTGGGGTTGGACCATCGACACCAAGCAGTTCAAGTTGGTCACCGATGTTGGCGTTGGCGTAGTCGAGTTCCTTCGCGGAAATGGTGCTGCCGGTTCCAAGGTGATCATCAACTCGCCGGTCTACCACGGCTTCTGGCACTGGCTCGAAGAGCTCGACATCGAAATCGTCGACGTTCCACTTCAGGGAAACTACGACCTAGACATCGATGGCATTGAGAAGCAGTTTGCCGCGGGAGTGAAATACCTGCTGCTCTGCAACCCGCAGAACCCGGTTGGCAAGGTCTTCCGCAAAGACGAATTACAAGAACTTGCGCGTGTGGCAAACAAACACGGCGCCGTAGTCATCAGCGACGAAATCCACGCACCGCTGGTTTACAAAGAACAAGAGTTTGTGCCATACCTGACTTGCGGGAAAGATGCCGAGGAAACTGGTGTCTGCATCACCTCGGCTAGCAAGAGCTGGAACCTAGCCGGCCTCAAGGGCGCATTCGTGATTACCGCCAGTCCGAAGATGCTCGCGATGGCCAACAAACTTCCCGAAGCGGCCCACTGGCGTTCGTCAATCTTGGCTGCCTTCGCGATGGTCGAAGCCTTCGAGAATGGCCGCGACTGGCTCGATGCAACGCTTGAACAGCTGGATCACAACCGCAAGTTCCTAAAAGAAGAACTAGCTCGCCTTATTCCAGATGCCAAATACGAGATTCCTCATTCCACCTACCTCGCTTGGATCAATGTTGAAAACTGGGGGCTAGGGGAGAAGACCGTGGACGAACTTATCGAACACGCTAAGGTTTCGCTGGTTCCTGGCAATGAGCACGGGCCACAGTACACAAACTTCGTGAGATTCAATTTCGGTACGACGCCTGAGATTATTACCGAAGGCCTAACCAGGATCGCAAACTACCTAAACAAATGAAGTTCAGCCTAAGTCGCCCAGTTTGGTGGTCAGCCACCGCGGTTGGTGTGCTCGGCTACCTGACTCTCTGGCCCAAGGAATTCCGAATTCCATGCCTTTTTCATGCCTCCACGGGCCTGCTCTGCCCTGGCTGCGGAACCACGCGCTCGCTAACCGCCCTCGTCCACGGCGATGTTGCAGGAGCGTTGTCTTTCAACCCTTTGATCTACTTCATCCCGGTGTTTCTACTTGCCTACGAACTAGCCAAACGCTCGAATCATCGAAAATCCTTGAACCTAGCCCTTGCCATAGTCGCCGGGCTCGGCACACTAGGCTTCTTTCTAGTTCGAAACAATTTTCTCTAGGGGATTTCATGACTTACAACAACTTTGGTGGCTTCCAGCAGCCAACCGCAGAAGCAATCTGGGTGATCATGATCCCTGGCTACGACGAACAACCGCTAAACGTTTTCCAGCTTCGCCAACTGGCAATTTCTGGCCACATAAAAGGCGAAACTCCAATCAAGGACTCAAAGACTGGCAACGTGTTCATGGCCAAGCAGGTACCAGGAATTTTCTCGAGACATGACTATGTGACCATGCTCTTGGTTTCATTTTTCCTCGGTAGCCTTGGCATCGACCGCTTCATGCTTGGTCAGACTGGTCTCGGCATTGGCAAGCTGCTCACCTTCGGTGGTTGTGGAGTTTGGGCGCTGATCGACTTCATCCTGATCGCAATGCGTAAGGTGACCGATAGTGATGGTCTGCCACTGGCCTAATTGTTTGCACTTTTTGCGTAGGCTGAGAGTAAGACGATTGAGGTAGTTATGAACATCGACTGGGATAGCCTTCGCGAGGTTGCGAAAGATGCAATGAGGAAGGCGTACGCGCCATATTCGAAGTTTCCGGTAGGTGCGGCTGCCATCACCGAAGACGGCCGCATCGTGGCAGGTTGCAATGTTGAGAACGCCTCATATGGTGTTGGCCTCTGCGCCGAGTGTTCGCTAGTTTCTAATCTCACTATGACCGGTGGCGGCAAGCTGGTAGCTTTCACATGCGTAGATGGTCACGGCAATGTTTTGATGCCTTGTGGTCGTTGCCGTCAGCTACTTTTCGAGCACTCTGCCAGCGGAATGCTTTTGGAAACCGTTTCGGGGGTAAAAACCATTGACGAGGTGTTGCCAGATGCTTTTGGCCCTCGTGACCTCGAGGAGCGTAAGTAATGGCGTTTGATGCAGTGCAACTGATTCTTCAAAAGCGTGAGAAGGGTGAACTTTCTACCGCCGGAATCAATTGGTTGATTGAGAATTACACCAAAGGTGTTGTCGCCGACGAGCAGATGAGCGCCATGACCATGGCTATCCTGCTCAACGGCATGAACCGTAGAGAGATCACCGACCTAACCATGGCAATGATTGCCTCGGGTGAGCGACTGGATTACTCCAAACTTGGCATGCCCACCTCGGATAAGCACTCTACCGGTGGCGTTGGTGACAAGATCACCCTGCCGCTTGCTCCACTAGTTGCTGTATTTGGGGTTGCGGTTCCTCAGCTCTCTGGGCGAGGGCTTGGTCACACCGGCGGGACCCTAGACAAACTTGAGTCAGTCCCAGGTTGGCGCGCAGCCCTTTCGAACCAGGAAATGTTTGATCAGCTTCAGAAAGTTGGTGCAGTAATTTGTGCCGCTGGAAGCGGCTTGGCTCCTGCCGACAAGAAGCTCTACGCTCTTCGCGATGTGACCGGAACCGTTGAGGCGATTCCGCTGATTGCTTCGTCGATCATGTCGAAGAAGATTGCCGAGGGGACCGGAGCTTTGGTGCTGGATGTGAAGGTGGGCTCCGGAGCTTTTATGAAGGATCTCGCTAAGGCTCGCGAGCTGGCTCAGGTCATGGTTCAGATTGGTGAAGATGCCGGGGTTAAGATTTCGGCTCTGCTCACCGACATGTCCACTCCGCTCGGCCGCAAGATCGGTAACGCTCTAGAGGTTGAGGAATCAGTCGAGGTTCTAGCCGGCGGAGGGCCTGCCGATGTGGTTGACCTAACCGTGATGCTCGCCGAGGAGATGCTTCGTCTTGCCGGTCAGCCAGATGTGGATGTTCGTGCTGCGCTTCACGACGGTCGCGCCATGGATAAGTGGAACCAGATGATCGCGGCTCAAGGGGGAGACCCTCGAGCCGAATTGCCAAAGGCCAAGTTCTCGCACACCGTGCTGGCCGAAGAAACCGGCTCGATCACCAAGCTTGACGCACTGGCTGCCGGCGTCGCCAGCTGGCGTCTAGGTGCTGGCCGTGCTCGCAAGGAAGACCCGGTTCAGGCTGGCGCCGGCATCGTGCTTCACAAGGTTCAGGGCGAATCTGTGGTCAAGGGCGAGCCGCTGCTTACTCTTTACACCGACGAAGAAGCTCGTTTCGAACGCGCACTTGAATCGCTCGCTGGCGAGATTTTGATTGGGGCAGAGGCAAAGCCTCGTCAGTTGCTACTAGATCGCATCCAGGGCGTTTAGTAGGTCACGAATCAAATCGTCTGGGTGTTCCAGACCAACCGATAGTCGAACCGTTCCATCGGTTATTCCAGCCTTCGCGCGAACCTCCGGGGCTAGACGCTTGTGGGTGGTCGTGGCCGGGTGAGTGGCTAGCGACTTCGAGTCACCGAGGTTGTTCGAAATGTCGATTACCTGTAGAGCGTTCATGAAGCGGAAAGTTTCCTGTGCGGTTGCATCGAAGGTAATGGCAACCATCGAACCGCCACCACGCATCTGCTTCTTGGCAAGTTCGTAGCCCTTGTGGCTCTTGAGGAACGGGTACTTGATCGAGGCAACCTTAGGGTGTTTCTCAAGTGCTTCGGCAATTTGCAGAGCGCTCGAAGACATCTTCTCAACGCGCATCGAAATGGTTTCGAGCGACTTCAGTAGCACCCAAGCGTTGAAGGCGCTCATTGAAGGACCGGTGTGACGGATGAACGGCTTGAGCTGTTCGTTGATGTACTTTTCAGAACCCAGGACGGCACCGCCGAGAACACGACCTTGACCGTCGATGTGTTTGGTTGCCGAATACATGACCACATCGGCACCTAGCTGCAGCGGGTTCTGAAGAACCGGTGATGCCATTACGTTGTCAACGATCACAGTTGCGCCTGCCTGGTGGGCAAGGTCTGAGATCATCTTGATGTCCACGATCTCCATCAGTGGGTTGCTTGGCGATTCCAAGAAGACAGCCTTGGCCCCCTTCGAGAGGGCTTCGGCCCAGGCGGCTTCGTCGTTGCCTTCAACTAGGACGGTCTCGACCCCCCACTTCGGCAGAATCTCGGTAAGCACCACGTAGCAGGAAGAGAACATGGCCATCGACGCAACCACGCGGTCACCAGCCTGAACGAGACAGGCCACAGAGGCAAACATGGCTGCCATTCCAGAAGCGGTAGCCTTACAGGCTTCTGCACCCTCAAGAGCCGCCAGGCGACGCTCAAACATGGCTACGGTCGGGTTGTCAAAGCGCGAGTATAGGAAGTGCTCGGTTTCGTCGGCGAAGGCGGAAGCCGCCTGCTCAGCCGAGTCGTAGGTAAAACCTGAAGAAAGGTAAAGAGCTTCGCCGGTTTCACCGAAACCGCTACGAGCCAGACCACCGCGAACCGCTACCGTGTCTGGGTGAAGTTCCCACTCGGCAGGAGCGGCGTCAACAGGCGACTGATAGCCCCAGGGGCGATTGCGTTTGGTCATTAGTAAATATTAGGCGAGATTTATTCTTCGCCGATGTCTTCATTCCAAAGCGTAGGGTTCGCCTCGATGAAGTCAGCCATGAGTTTGATTAGCTCTGGGTCGTTCATGACGTGGAGCTCGGCGCCATGTTCGGCTACCCATTCCTGTCCGCCCATGAAGTTTTTGTCATCCCCAACCAGGACGCGGCCGATGCCAAACTGGCGAATCAGACCGGAGCAATACCAGCAAGGGGAGAGGCTGGTAGCGAGTGTCACCTTGCGGTAGCTCTTCTGGCGACCGGCGTTACGGAACGCACTGGTCTCGCCGTGCATCGAAGCGTCGCCTTCCTGCACACGCAGGTTGTGACCACTTCCGAGGAGACGGCCTTCCTCGTTGAAGAGTGCAGCCCCGATTGGGATTCCACCTTCTGCTAGACCGAGGTGTGCCTCGGCAATGGCAACTTGCATCTTTTCTTCGTCAGTTGCGAAGATTTGACCAACTTTGAATTCCATTGCCGAGGCTCCTCGTCTAAGGGGTTGTTATTTCTTGTTTACTAGCTTGAACAGTACGTAGTACAGTGCAGCTGCGCTTAGACCACCGGCAAGGGCAGTCCAGTCACCGTTGTCTGCTCCAGGTCCGGTGAACACACCGTAGAACTGAACGGTAGGCATCTCGGTCTTTGCGAATAGCAGTACCGATGCAGCTACGGTAATTACGAACACCACTGGACCGATCCAGTTCTCGTGCTTGCTGTCTTCAGCAATAAGCGGACGGATGTCCTGCCCCTTGCGAAGTAGCTTGTCCACAACGAGGATGGCAACCCATGGAGCTAGCCAGTAACCAACGGTTAGTAGGAACAACTCGAACATGAAGCGGAAGTTGTCTTCAACAGCTAGGTAGGAAAGCCCACCACCGATAACACCGGCAAGGATAACCATGATTGCGCGGCGGGTCTTGAAGCCAAGCTTCACACCGGCAGCGATGAACGACATGGTTCCCGAGTAGATGTTTAGTACGTTAGCCGAAACCGAACCAACAGCGATACCGATCAAGGTAAGTACTGCTAGCCAGTCAGGAAGCACGGCGGTGAAAGCCGAGGTAGGTAGACCTTCGCCAACTACACCGCTCCATGCGATCGCACCGATCGACATTAGAAGAGTGGTTGCGGTGAAGTTACCAAGACCAGCTGCTAGACCAACTGCACGAGGCGAGCTGTTCTCTGGAAGGTAGCGGGTGAAGTCAGCCGCGAATGGAGTCCAGCCTTGGGTGTAACCGTAGGCAAGAGCAACACCAACGCTGAATGCGCCCCACTTGAAGTCAGCACCAGCGTCTACGCCAGCAAGCTTGCCCTGCGAGACAACGATGATGCTGACGATCGCGAATACTGCAGCTAGGTAGAAGAACGCGTAACGCTCAAACTTCTGGATGAAGTTGTGGCCAATGAATGCGGCTACAACCTGAACCAGGATGATGATGGTCACCGATACAGGCACTGCCAAACCGGTTAGCGAGGTGAGCGCGAATGCACCAGAGGTGGTGTTTACCGCAAACCAGCCGATACCTGCTACCAAAGTAGAGGTTGCGGCAGGAATGATGTTTCCGCGGCGACCGAACGCAGTGCGTCCGAGTACCATCTGTGGAACACCGTACTTTGGACCCCAGCTGGAGAACCAGCCGTGGGTAACTGCTGCTAGAGCGTTACCTAGGGTGACAGCCAGGATGGCCTGCCATACGTTAAGGCCGGCAAATACTGCCAATGCGCCGATGAAAATAGTTGCGAACTCGAGGTTCGGGGACGACCAAACTGTGAATAGGTGCCACGGTTTGCCGTGACGTTCGCCCGATGGGATCGGGTTAACGTCGTTGGTTTCGATTGCACCTGCCGAAGCAGGGTTGGTGTTGTTTGTCATAGGTAAAAAGTTACCTGTTAATTTGCTGGGAAAAGGCGACTTTCACGTATTCGGTCGACAGTTTTACGTGTTTGCAACAAATGTCCTTGGTTGAGGTTATTTTGGAAGCCTATGAGCCTGATTAAGACCGTACAAAGTGGGGATTCCCACTGGGACATCTATGCCACCGAACGTGATGAATTTTTGCTTACTTTGGAAATTAAAAACGTCGATTCCGAGAAAAGCACGGCTGATCTCGATTGGAATATGGCTTCGGTAGTTGGCAAGTCTGAGGAGTATGTCGCTGCCTTCCGATTCGTAGCGCAGCACGTGGTTTTTGATCGGAAAATCTGGACCCTCAAGACAACCGCGAGGGTAAACGATCCGGGTGCAATTTTTTGCTTTAAAGCCGCTGGCTTTTTGACCGGTCGTGAATTTGGAAGTGAATCAAAGCGTCAGGTAAGACTGACCTGCGATCGCTACGATTTGGTTCGCAAGATGGCTGAAACAGAGATGTCAAAGCATCTTGATTTGTCTCAGTGGCGGTTCGGCTGGGATTCGGCCAAACGTAGGTTGGGAGTTTGCAAATATGCCGAGAAGCTGATTTCGCTCTCGCGCTACTTCGTAGACCTGCACTCGCTCGACGAGATTCATCAGGTTATTTTGCACGAGGTCGCACACGCAATCGCTGGCTCGAATGCTGGACACGGTGTGAAGTGGAAAGACACCGCCACGAAGCTGGGCTATCGCCACAAAAAGATTTCCGGAGACGAAATTGGCAACGCCACTGCGAAATTGGTTGGTCACTGCCCGAACGGTCATGTTGCCTACCGGCACCGCAAACCCAAGACGCAACTTTCGTGTTCGAAATGTTCGACGCGATTTGACCGGCGTTACCTGATTACCTGGACTAGCCGATAAGTACTGCGGTAATCAAAAGCATCGTTACCAGGAATCCGGCGAAGAAGTTCAGGTAGATGAACTGCTTCCAGCCTTTATTCGCACTCTCGCAGGTTGCATCGGTGATTTTTAGGTGGGGAAGCAGCACACCCAGATACGGAACCGCGACGATCGCCGAAAGGTTCCACGGCCAACCCAACGTGAGTAGGTAGAAGCCGGCAGCGAGGTACATCACGAAGGCGGCTCTAGTGGTGTTTCGTGCACCAAAGTAGGTGGCGATGCTGGAGATTTGTCCCTCGCGGTCTGCCTTCACATCCTGAACAGCACCGAATGCGTGAGAAGCCATTCCCCAGAGGGTGAAGGCGATGATTATGGCCGAGAGCTTTGGATCGGCAAGGTTCTGGCCGGTTAGCGCTAGACCAAATATCATCGGGCCCACAAAGTGGCTGGCCGAAGTAATTGAATCGAGTACCGGTTTCTCTTTAAATCGCAGGTGTTTCGCCGAGTAGGCGAGGACCGTGAACACAAACAGGGCTAGCCAAAGGCTGCTTTGAAGGTTACCAACCGCAATCAGGTAGACAACGAATGGAACGCAAGACAAAACCGAGGACCAGATGATGGTTCGGTGGATCTCTTTCGGGAGAAGCGCTCCCTCTATGCCGCCCTTGCGTGGGTTTCGAAGGTCGCTCTCGTAGTCGAAGACATCGTTAATTCCATACATGAGCAGGTTGTAAGGAATCAGGAAGAAGAGGGTTCCAATCCAAAAGGTCAGGTCAAGTTTCTTCGTGACCATAAAGTAGGCCGCGGCAAAAGGGTAGGCGGTGTTGATCCAAGAGATCGGTCTCGACGACCAGAAAAGGTAACCGAGTTTCTTATCCAGAGTCACTTTTTCACTGCCTTCCAAATTGCAGGGACCAAGAGGACTGCTACAACCGTGTAAGCGAAGTCTTCGATTGGTACCACGCCAATTTTGAGGCCGATTAGCTTCGATTCGTCGTAGGCAACAATCCCTGAAAGAACAATCAGGTTATCGAATACCGCAGTGAGAATCAGCATCGGAAGGGCAACCACTGGTTTCGTTAGGCACTGATACCGGGAGTTGAGAATTAGGGTCGCGGCTGCCGCGAAAGCGAGAAAGAACAGGTTGAGATCTGAGTAGTTCATTTCTTGCCTCGCTCGAACCAGGTTGCGACAATCAGGGTGCTGTAGCAGAGCAGTGCGAGGAAGAATAGTTCCTCAATTGGGAACTCTTCGGCGATCATCAGGCCGGTCAGCAGGTTGCTCTCGCCTTTGAAGAAAATGCCACTGGCTATTCCGGAAAAATCCCAAATTACAAAAAGTAGGTAGGGAACCCCGATGGCAACCGCGGCAGCTTTTGGGTTTTTCGCGAATGCAAGCTTGAACCGAATATCTAGAGTCACTAGCCCTACGAGCGAGATCAGTAGCAAACCTAGATAGACGAAACTCACTTCAAGCCAACCCAGGCGGAATCGTCGAGTTTTTGTAATTCGTTTGCGGTAGGACCCGCGCTCTTATCGCCGATGAGGCGTTTGTAGACGAGCTCGGCACCGATTAGGCACATCGGTAGCCCGATGCCAGGAACGCTGTGGTGGCCAGCGTAATAGAGGCCTTTGACCTTCTTGCTGACGTTGGCTGGGCGGAAGAATGCGCTTTGTTTGAGAGTGTGAGCCATGCCAAGTGCGGTGCCCTGCCAGGCGTTTAATTCTTCGACGAAATCGCGCGGTCCCATCGACGAACGAACCACAATTCGTTCCTTCAGGTCAGGAATGTCACACCACTTTGAAATCTGGTCGATTACTTCGTCCGCGGCTGCTTCAAACTTCTCATCGCCGCGTCCGCCAATTGATGGGTCGGCCGCGATTGGAACTAGAACGAATAGGTTTTCGTAGCCCTTAGGTGCAACGCTCGGGTCGGTCTTGCTCGGGTTACAGATGTATAGGCTCGCCGGAGTTGGGATTCGCGATTTGCCATCAGCCTTCTTGAAAACCTCGGCGAAGTTCTTTGACCAGTCGTTTGTGTAAAGCAAGGTGTGGTGATCGAGCTGCGGCAATTCGCCTTTGACGCCCAGGAACAAGAGCATCGCTGAAGGACCAGGCTCGCGCTTGTCCCACCACTTTTGCGGGAGGGTTCGCTCTTCCTCGCCGAGTAGTTGAGTTTCAACATGGTGCAGGTCGGCATTGCCAACCACAACATCCGCTCCGAAGAATGTTTCGCCAACCTGAACTCCGGATACCCTTCCGTTATTGGTGACAATCTTGGTCACGCGTGAGTTGCAGTGAACTTTCACGCCGTTTGTCTTGGCAATTCTCTCGATTGCCTGGATGATCGTGTAGAAACCGCCCATCGGGTAGAACACACCCTGCTCCATGTCCACGTGAGTCATCAAGTGATACATGCTGGGGGTGTTGTAAGGGGAGGCACCCAAGAACACGGCAGGGAAGTCGAGAATCTTGCGAAGTCGCTGATCTTTCACGTGCTTGGCGGCAAAAGCATCAAGGGAACCGAGCAGGTGCTTCACGAAAGTCCCAGCGCGCTTCACAACCTCTGGGTGACGGAACGATTTGGTGTTCTCAAAGTTTGTGTACAGAAAGTGTTCGATCGAAAGGTCGTAGGCATCTTTCGCAGATGCCACATACTTGCGCAAGTTTTCACCAGCGCCTTTTTCGATTGACTCGAAGACCTTGACGTTCTCTTCGAACGATTCACGGATCTTGATAACCCCAGGGTCGCCCTCGTTGCGAGTCTGGTAAGCAGGGTCGAGTTTGACCAACTCGAGTTCGGCTTCAGCAGTGGTTCCCATCAATTTGAAGAACTGGTTGAACGCGTCTGGCATCAAATACCAGGACGGCCCGGTCTCGAAAATGAAACCATCCTTCTCATAGGTGTAGGCACGTCCGCCGGTTCGAGCCCTAGCTTCAAGGACGGTCACGTCCATGCCACTTTTAGCAAGCAGGGAAGCAGTGGCCAGACCGGCAATTCCGCCACCGATAACGACACATTTTTTCATCGAGGGATCCATCCAAAAATTGCTCGAATTGCTAGAACTAGTTTGTAAGAGTCGGGAACTCGGATGCGAGTTCGCATCAACGTCTTCGCTGGGGTGCGCGCGATGATGTCGTTCAAAGCTTGGAAAAGCATGAGCGCGGTCGCTACCGCTCGTCTGGCTCCGGTTGGCAAGAGCTTCAAAGTCTTGATTGCTTTGTCGATGTCGTTCTTGATGTCTGCAACGAGTTCATCGCGTTTGTCATCGGTCAACTGTTTTGGATCGAGACCAGGGAAGTAGCTTCTTCCAAGCCCGTCGCGGTCTGCGCCCAGGTCTCGAAGGAAGTTCACCTTCTGGAAGGCGGCTCCAAGCGCTCTGGCTCCATCAATCAAGATCTGGTTTTCGTTTAGGGTTCGGCGCTCGCCGACCAGGAAAACTTTGAGGCACATCAAGCCGATAACCTCTGCCGAACCGTAGACGTACTTTTCAAAAGACTTCTGATCGTGCTTGGTCTTCCAGAGGTCCATGCGCATGCTCTCGAAGAACGGTGCAATGAGTTCGCGATCGATGCCGCTGTAGTTCGCGGTTCTGGCGAATGCGTGAACAATTAGATTGCTCGAATAGCCTGCCGCGATGGCGGCGTAGGTTTCACGCTCGAGGTCGTCCAAGATTTTTGCGGAGTCAACGTTTCCGCCCGCGTTTTTTGCCTCTTCTGCGGATCCGTCCACGATTTCATCGGCCACGCGGACCAGCCCATAGATGTTGGCAACGTGCTGGCGATACTCGGTTGAGAGAAGTTTGACTGCCATGCCGAATGAGGTGGAATATGCCTCGATTACAGCATTTGCTGAAGCCTCGGCCGCACGGGTGTAGAGCGATAGACCGGTAAGTTCCTGTGGTTTAGTGTCAACCATAGTTTTAGGCTACAACCAGTCCTGTCGCTTGAACGCCCAGAATAGGGTTCCGGAAATTACCACTATGAGAAGGTTCGAGGTCCAAACGCCTTCGACGGTGCTGAAACCCCAGTACGGAATGTTCTGACCGTAGTAGCCAGTAATCGCGGTCGGCACGGCGATGATGGCGGCCCAGCTGGTGACCTTTTTCATGATTAAGTTCATGCGGTTGCCTTGAAGGGTCAGGTTGGTTTCGAGCAGGGTGGTAACCAAATCGCGCAGGCTGTCGGTCCAGTCGGCCACGCGCATGATGTGGTCGTAAAGATCCTGGTAGTAGGGGATCATCTCGTTGTGAAGTATGTCGCCGTTGTGTTTGAGTAGCGGGTTGATCACCTCACGCATTGGAACCGCAGCGCGACGAAGAAGCACCAGCGACTTACGAAGTTCGTAGCTACGTTTCTGGATGGCGGTGTCTTTGGGCTTTGCTTCAAACAGTTCATCTTCCAGAGATTCCAGTTCGTCGTCTAGTCGCTCGATCACCTTGAAGTAGTCATCGATGACGACGTCCAGGATTCCCCACAGCAAGAATGCAACGCCGTATGTCGCAAGTTCGGCCGATTCGTCCCAGCGTTTGAGCACATCGTCCATGCGGAATTCGTCATTCTGACGAACCGTGATCACAGCGTCTTTCGTTACGAAAATTGCCAGTTCGGCAAGTGATAGGGCAGCGGTTTCGCCCTGGAAGTTGGCCTGGTAGAGGTTGATGAATAGGTGAGAGTCGTAGTGGTCGATCTTGGCCCTCTGGCCACCCTTAATCGAGTCCTCGATGGCGAGTTGGTGGAGGCCGAGTTCATCAGCGAGGATTCGGTAGTCCTCAGCGGTCGGTTTGACCAGGTCATACCAAACCGCGCTGTTTCCCTTGAAGTGCTCGTCGATTTGGTCGAGAGGAAAATTCTTCTCAACCAACGCCCCATCGCGATACTGCCTGCTCATAGCCATAGTTCAAATACTAGACTTGAACCTATGTCTGCAGATATCAAACCAAGAAGCCGCGACGTAACCGACGGCATCGAAAAAACCGCCTCGCGAGGCATGCTTCGCGCCGTTGGTATGGGCGACGAAGACTGGGTCAAGCCTCAGATCGGTGTTGCCAGCTCTTGGAACGAGGTGACCCCTTGCAACCTCTCGCTAGATCGCCTCGCCGATGCAGCCAAGCAAGGTGTTCACGCCGGTGGCGGTTACCCGCTAGAGTTCGGGACCATTTCGGTCTCCGACGGCATCTCGATGGGTCACGAGGGAATGCACTTCTCGCTGGTATCCCGTGAGGTCATTGCAGACTCGGTTGAGACCGTGATGCAGGCTGAGCGCCTAGACGGCTCGGTGTTGCTCGCAGGCTGTGACAAGTCGCTACCTGGCATGCTCATGGCTGCCGCCCGACTAAATCTTTCTTCGGTTTTCCTATACGCCGGAACCATCGCTCCTGGATGGGTTCGTCTTGAAGACGGAACCGAGAAGCAGGTAACCATCATCGACGCCTTCGAGGCCGTTGGTGCTTGCAAGGCCGGCAACATGTCACAGGAAGACCTAACTCGTATCGAGAAGGCAATCTGTCCTGGTGAGGGTGCCTGTGGCGGTATGTACACCGCTAACACCATGGCTTCGGCTGCCGAAGCTCTTGGCATGAGCCTTCCAGGTTCGGCAGCGCCTCCAAGCGCAGACCGCCGTCGCGATGTTTGGGCTCACCGCTCGGGTGAGGCTGTAGTGAACCTACTTCGCCTCGGTATCACCGCTCGCGACATCCTGACCAAGAAGGCTTTCGAAAACGCGATTGCCGTAACCATGGCTTTCGGTGGTTCGACCAACGCCGTGCTTCACCTGCTGGCAATCGCTCGCGAAGCCGATGTTGACCTAACCCTGGATGACTTCAACCGCATCGCAGACAAGGTGCCTCACCTTGGCGACCTAAAGCCGTTCGGCCGTTACGTCATGGCTGATGTTGACCGTGTTGGCGGTGTTCCAGTAGTGATGAAGGCTCTGCTTGACGCAGGTCTAATCCACGGCGATGCTCTGACCGTAACCGGAAAGACCGTTGCCGAGAACCTCGCTTCGATCAACCCACCTGACCCAGACGGAAGCATCATCCGCGCGATGAACAACCCAATCCACAAGACCGGTGGCCTAGCAATTTTGAAGGGTTCGCTTGCTCCTGAGGGTGCAGTTGTGAAGACCGCAGGCTTCGACCTTGAAGAATTCACCGGTCCAGCTCGCGTTTTCGAGCGCGAGCGCGCAGCCATGGATGCCCTTACCGAAGGCAAGATCTCGAAGGGCGACGTAGTGGTTATTCGCTACGAAGGCCCTAAGGGTGGCCCGGGTATGCGCGAGATGCTTGCCATCACCGCAGCAATTAAGGGTGCGGGATTGGGCAAGGATGTTCTACTATTGACTGACGGACGATTCTCAGGCGGCACAACCGGCCTTTGCATCGGACACATTGCTCCAGAGGCCACCGAAGGTGGACCAATTTCTCTGGTGCGCGATGGAGACTTGATTCGAGTTGACATCGCAACTCGTTCGCTCGAACTACTCGTTGAGCCAGAAGAGTTGGAAGCCCGTAAGAAAGACTGGGCTCCGCTTCCACCACGCTATACGCGCGGTGTTCTCGCGAAGTATTCGAAGCTGGTTCGTTCAGCCGCTGAAGGTGCCGTAACCGGATAATTCGCCCAAGTAAACGCTTACGAGGAAGAAAATATGTCTAAAGAGGTTCTAACCGGAGCTCAGGCGATCATCCGATCGCTCGAACTAATCGGCGTTGACACCGTCTTCGGTTTGCCAGGTGGAGCAATCTTGCCTACCTACGACCCGCTGATGGATTCAAAGAAGATTCGCCACATTCTGGTTCGTCACGAGCAGGGCGCTGGTCATGCTGCCGAAGGTTATGCCTCGGCAAGTGGTCGCCTCGGTGTTTGCATCGCAACATCCGGCCCTGGGGCTACCAACTTGGTCACCGCAATCGCCGATGCCCACATGGACTCGGTTCCACTTCTGGCCATCACCGGACAAGTTGGTTCCCACCTTATTGGTACCGATGCGTTCCAGGAAGCCGACATCGTCGGTATCACCATGCCGATCACCAAGCACTCGTTCCTAGTGACTGATGCAAACGACATCGCTGAGACCATCGCCGCAGCTCACATCATTGCCACCACCGGTCGTCCTGGCCCAGTACTAGTTGACATCACCAAGGACGCCCAGAACCAGAAGATCGATTTCGTCTGGCCGCCAAAGGTTGAGCTAGCTGGATACAAGCCGGTTACCAAGCCTCACGGCAAGCAGGTTCAGGCTGCGGCAGACATGATTGCCAAGTCTTCGCGCCCAATCTTCTACGTTGGTGGAGGCGTGGTTCGCGCTGGCGCCGCAAAGGAACTTCTCGAGCTAGCCGAGCTAGTTGGCGCGCCTGTGGTCACCACCCTGATGGCCCGCGGTGCTTTCCCTGACTCACACCAGCAGAACCTTGGCATGCCGGGTATGCACGGAACCGTTCCAGCCGTTATCGGTCTTCAGCGCTCCGACCTGCTGATCACCCTGGGTGCCCGGTTCGACGACCGCGTGACCGGTGACGCCAAGAGCTTCGCTCCAGAAGCCAAGGTTATCCACGTTGACATCGACCCAGCCGAAATCGGAAAGATTCGTTTTGCCGATGTGCCTATCGTTGGCGACGTTAAGGAAGTAATTCCAGAACTGACCGAAGAAATTCGCAAGAAACTTGGCGCCAAAAAGCTTGAAATCGGTGAGTGGTGGAAGACCATAAACCAACTTCAGGAACGCTACCCACTCGGCTTCGAAGAGCCAACCGACGGCAAGCTTGCCCCGCAGGCAATCATCAAGCGAATTGGTGAACTCTCCGGTCCTGACGCAATCTTTGCCGCAGGCGTTGGCCAGCACCAGATGTGGTCTGCTCAGTTCATCAAGTACGAGCGTCCAAACGCTTGGCTAAACTCGGGCGGTGCCGGAACCATGGGTTACTCGGTTCCAGCGGCTATGGGTGCCAAGGTTGCTCAGCCAGACCGTTTGGTTTGGTCAATCGATGGCGACGGCTGCTTCCAGATGACCAACCAGGAACTGGTTACCTGTGCCATCAACAACATCCCGATCAAGGTTGCGATTATCAACAACTCCAGCCTCGGAATGGTTCGTCAGTGGCAGACCCTGTTCTACGACAAGCGCTACTCGAACACCGACCTTCACACCGGCACCGATTCGCTGATGATCCCAGACTTCGTCAAGTTAGCAGATGCCTACGGTTGCCTCGGCATCCGCGTTGAGAAGGAAGAAGAGATCGACGCCGCAATCAAACTTGCGATGGAAACCAACGACCGTCCGGTGGTTATCGATTTCATCGTTAGCCGCGACTCGATGGTTTGGCCAATGGTTGCCGCCGGTGTCTCGAACGACGCCGTGAAGTATGCCAAAGATGCCGCACCGGTTTGGGAAGGAGAGGAGTAACCATGTCAAAGCACGTGCTATCAATCCTCGTTGAAGACAAGCCGGGTCTACTTACCCGCGTTGCCGGCCTATTCGCTCGTCGCGGATTCAACATTGAATCGCTCGCGGTGGGCACCAGCGAACTCCCAGGGCTATCGCGCATCACCGTCGTAGTCAACGTCGACGGCGCTCCACTCGAGCAGGTCACCAAGCAGATCAATAAGCTAATCAACGTCATCAAGGTTGTTGAGCTAGACCCTGAAGCAGTTCAGCGTGACCACATGCTGATCAAGGTGAAGACCGACTCGGTTACGCGCTCGCAGGTGCTAGAAGCGGTAACCTTGTTTAGGGCTCGCGTCATCGACGTCGTGAGCGACGCACTAATCATTGAAATCACCGGCGACACTTCAAAGTGCGCGGCATTCATCAAGATTCTCGAACCGTTCGGCATCAAGGAAATGGTGCAGTCGGGTGTATTGGCTATGGGCAGAGGCTCAAAGTCGATTACCGAGAAGGTTAAATAGTTTTTCCAAACCAAGAAAACAAGGAGATAAGTAACAGTGGCTGAAATCTTTTACGACAAAGACGCAGACCTTTCGATCATCCAGGGTAAGAAGGTAGCCGTTATCGGTTACGGTTCCCAGGGTCACGCACACTCGCTAAACCTGAAGGACTCGGGAGTTGACGTTGTAGTTGGTCTACAGCCTGGCTCCAAGTCAAAGGCTGCAGCTGAAGAACAGGGCCTAAAGGTTGTAACCCCTTCTGAGGCCGCTGAGTGGGCAGATGTCATCATGATCCTGACCCCAGACCCAGCACAGCGTCACGTTTACGCCAACGACATCGAGAAGAACCTAAAGCCAGGCAAGGCACTTGTCTTCGGTCACGGTTTCTCGATCCGCTACGGCTTCATCACTCCTCCAGCAGACGTAGACGTGTTCCTAGTGGCTCCTAAGGGCCCAGGTCACCTAGTACGTCGCGAGTACCTAGCCGGCAAGGGTGTTCCTAACCTAATTGCGATCCACCAGGACGCATCGGGTCAGGCATTCGAGCTAGGCCTAAGCTACTCGAAGGCAATCGGTGGCACCCGTGCGGGCACCATCAAGACCACCTTCGCTGAAGAGACCGAGACTGACCTATTCGGTGAGCAGGCTGTTCTTTGTGGTGGCGCTAGCCAGCTAATCCAGTACGGCTTCGAGACCCTAACCGAGGCAGGCTACCAGCCTGAGGTTGCCTACTTCGAGGTTCTTCACGAGCTAAAGCTAATCGTTGACCTTATGTACGAGGGTGGCATTGCCAAGCAGCGTTGGTCGGTTTCGACCACCGCCGAGTACGGTGACTACATCTCTGGTCCACGCGTTATCGGCCCAGAGGTCAAGGAGCACATGCGCGATGTTCTAACCGACATCCAGGATGGCACCTTCGCTCGTCGCTTCATCGCCGACCAGGACGCAGGCGCTCCTGAGTTCAACGCACTTCGCAAGAAGGGTGAAGAGCACCCAATCGAGAAGGTTGGTGGAAAGCTACGTCAGCTATTCTCATGGCTACGCACCGCCGACACCGAGAAGGACTACGTCGAAGGCTCGACCGGTCGCTAATCGATCTAAACCACAAGGAATCCCCGTCAGGTATCTGGCGGGGATTTCTTATTTCAGGGGTAGAGTGAATTTCTTAGGAACCAACCAATAAGAGAGTTTCAAATGGCTTTTATCAAGTTCATGGCATCAATCTACGGACGCATTCTTCGCATCATTATCGGGTTCGCCTTTATCGGCCTTGGTATGTCAATCAATGAGACCTTGATTTACATCCTGGGCTTGTTCTTCATTGTGGTCGGGGCATTTGATGTTTGCGCCCTCGCACCTTTCTTCAAGATGCCTTTCAACGGCAAAGACATTCGCGCACTCAAGTAGTCGGCGTTAGTTGAGGTCAAGCTCCACCAGCGGCTTGGCCTTTACTGTTTTAACGAACTCTGTTTCGCCCTTGTCCCATTCGGCTGAGGTGACGAACTGAACGTTCACTTCGCGTCCTAGGTAGCGTTCAACATTCGCTGCGGCTCTAGACGCTTCAATTCGGTTTACATAGCCAACGATCAGGAGTTCGACCTGGTTCGGCTCTGGTCCGAGCTCTCGTTTTAATTTGGCGGCCCAGTCGCCGTAGATGTAGGCCTTCTCCAGCCCGTCTACGCCGTAAAGAGCAGCGGGGAGAACCGCAACTGGTCCGTAGGAGTTGACCACGATCTGGCGCACCGGCTCAAAGAGCAGATGTTTGCGGTTGACCTGAATCAGCCTCGCCCTGCCGAAGGTCTTTTCGGTGACGAAGTGGGATTCGATCAGTCGATCGACCTCGCGCATGGCGGTTGGTACTGAAACCCCTGCGAATCGGGCGAGTTCGGAGATGCTGAAGCCGTCGTCGGGGTTCATATAAAGTTGCGCCAAAATGAACCCCTGGGTGTCGGTGCGGAGCAGGGGAGAGAGCTGTGCTGGCGATACTTTCATTAGTTGAATAATAACTTGCGTTTTATGAAAAATAGAATTCCAATTTTGGTCTCTGGGCTGGATACGGTTGAAAAGTACCCGAGATAAAGGACGCAAATGAGCAAGCCAGTAGTGCTAATCGCAGAAGAACTATCGCCAGCCACCGTTGAGGCGCTAGGTCCAGACTTCGACGTTGTGAACGTTGACGGAACCGATCGTCCGGCGCTGCTTTCGGCACTTGCTACCGCGGATGCCATCTTGGTTCGTTCGGCTACCCAGGTTGATGCTGAGGCAATCTCGGCAGCGCCAAAGCTGAAGGTTATTGCGCGTGCTGGTGTTGGTTTGGACAACGTGGACATCAAGGCCGCTACCGCCGCCGGAGTTATGGTTGTGAACGCTCCAACCTCGAACGTCATCTCTGCCGCTGAGCTTGCCATTGGTCTGATCTTCTCCACCGCTCGTTTCATTCCAGATGCCAATGCTTCGCTAAAGGCAGGCCAGTGGAAGCGTTCCCAGTTCACCGGTGTTGAACTTTACGAGAAGACCATCGGAATCATCGGTCTTGGTCGTATCGGTACTTTGGTGGCTCAGCGTCTAGCCGGTTTTGGCGCTCGTCTAATCGGTTATGACCCATACGTAACTCCTGCTCGCGCCGAGCAGATCGGTGTTGAGTTGGCTACTTTGGACGAAGTTATGGAACAGTCAGACTTCATCACCATTCACATTCCTAAGACTCCTGAGACCACCGGTATGGTTTCAACCGCTCAGTTTGCAAAGGCGAAGCCAAACCTTCGCATCGTCAACGCTTCGCGCGGTGGCATCATCGACGAGACCGCACTTTACGAGGCCCTAAAGGCTAAGCAGATTGCCGGTGCCGGTCTGGACGTTTTCGTTTCAGAGCCACCAACCGGAAACCCACTGCTTGAGCTAGACAACATCGTGGTCACCCCTCACCTGGGTGCCTCGACCGATGAGGCTCAGGAGAAGGCCGGTATTTCGGTAGCGAAGTCGGTTCGACTAGCGCTTGCCGGTGACCTAGTTCCAGATGCTGTGAACGTAGCTGGTGGAAACATCGACCCATCGGTGAAGCCTGGTATCGCGCTAATGGAAAACATGGGTCAGGTTCTGTTTGGAATATGCGACGGCGGAGTTTCGTCGATCGAGGTCGAGGTTCGCGGTGAGATCGCAGCCCACGACGTCTCGGTTCTAAAGCTTGCCGGTCTCAAGGGCTTCTTCCAGAACGCTGTCACCGAACAGGTTTCCTACGTGAACGCTCCGCTAATGGCTGAGCAGCGTGGCATCGAGGTTCACCTAACCACCAACGCTGTGAGTGAGGAATATCGCAACGTCACCACAATCAAGGCAGTGATGAACGACGGCACCACCTACTCGGTCTCCGGAACTGTAATTGGCCCGAAGCTTCACCAGAAGATCGTTGCTATCAACGGTTATGAGGTTGAGCTTGAGATGGCCGAGCACCTAGTGCTCATGGTCTACGGTGACCGCCCAGGTATTGTGGCCGTTTACGGCAAGGCATTCTCGGAAGCTGGCGTGAACATTGCAGCTATGCAGATCGCTCGTCAGCAGAAGGGTGGCAAGGCGCTATCTGTCATCACGGTTGACTCGCCAGTGCCAGCCGAAGTTCTAGAGGCGGTTCGCAAGGAAATCAATGCCGACATCATGAAGGCAATTGACCTACAGTTCTAATTATGGAATCAAGCAAAACCGCGGTACTCATCTTCGATGGGGACTGCGGTTTTTGTACAACCACCGCAAATCGAATCCATAAGGAGTCTTCGACGCCAATTGAGGTTCGTCCTTGGCAGTGGACAGAGTTGGCTGAGTTCGGGCTGACCGAGGCGGAGGCATCGGCCAAGGTCCAGATGGTTGCAAACGGCAAGGTTTATGCCGGACACGCGGCATTCGCAAAGATTCTTAGACTTCAGAAGCAATGGTGGTTCAAGCTGATTGGGTCAATTCTTGTAATTCCCCCATTTAGCTGGGGTGCAAGAGTTGGCTACTACTACGTGGCGAAGTATCGCCACAAGTTACCAGGCGGTACTCCGGCCTGTGCTCTACCTAGAACTACTCGGTAGCGCGACCGGAAGTTATCCAGCCGAGGGTTCCGCCGGCAACCGAGACGCAGTCGATGCCGTTAGCTTCGAGGATGTCGGCACCTTTTAGCGAGCGAGCCCCGGAGCGGCAAATTACAAAAACACGGGAACCGTCTTCAACTTCGTTGACACGTGATTCAAGCTCGCCAAGAGGAATTAGCACCGCACCAGGAACGTGGGCTTCTGCGTACTCGTCTGGTTCGCGAACGTCCAATAGGTAGGCTCCGTGGGTGAGGGCGTCGGCTAGGTCGTCGATGGTTACTTCAGTGGCCACGGTTTCTCCTTGTAGTTGGGCGTGTTTCAAGTTTAGTTTTGGGAAACTTAGTTCATGAGCAAAGTTACGGCTGATTACTGGGACGACAAATACAAGGTCGAAGAGTTCGTTTACACGAAGACCGAGAATCGTTTCGTGGTTGAGTACTGCTCGCCATTGAAGCCCGGGCGCGTAATTGACTTAGCCGGTGGAGAAGGCCGTAACTCGGTTTGGTTTGCAAAGCATGGTTGGAAGGTTGAGAACATCGACTTCTCGGCCGTGGCTCTGGAGAAGTATGCGGCCTATGCGTCGGAGTCTGGGGTTTCGGCTTCTTGTTTGGCGACCGTTGCAGATGCGTTGTCGTTCGTGCCACAGATGGATCAAGTTGACTTAGGCGTTATTGGCTATTTGCAGATCCCTTCCGGTGATCTTCGTAAGGCGATTCGTCGGTTGGGGAAACATGTGGTTTCCGGCGGTCACCTGTTCGGCGTTTGGCATGCTCGGGCGAATCTGAAGGGTGGATTCGGTGGTCCACGTGATCCGCGAGTTTTGCCGTCCGTGGGATTTTTGAAGCGAGCACTTTGGGGTCAGGGGTTTGATCTGATTGAGTGTCGCTTGCGTGACGGGCAGATTCAGACCAAGGAAGGTCTGAAACCTTCGATAACGGTAGCGCTACTAGCCCGCAAACGCTAGGGTCGGGCAAGTAGAGTAGAGAGAAACCACACTGTTTGGAGCATCATCTTGACTCGTGAATACAAGATTGCAGTCATCGGCGGAGATGGCATTGGGCCTGAAGTCACCGCTATCGCGCTAGAAGCGATTCGTAAGGTAACCGCCGGTTCTGGCGTTGAGTTCAAGACCACCGAGTATGACCTCGGCGCTCGTCGTTACCTGGCAACCGGTGAGACCATCACCGACGCAGACTTCGCTTCCCTGAAGGAGCACGACGCAATCCTGCTGGGTGCCATTGGTGACCCACGTGTTCCATCAGGCGTACTAGAGCGTCAGTTGCTTTTGAAGCTTCGTTTTACTTTTGACCACTATGTGAACCTGCGCCCAACCAAGATTTACGCTGGCGTGCAGTCGCCACTGCGCGACCACGGCAACGTTGACTTCGTTGTGGTTCGAGAAGGCACCGAGGGACCTTACGTTGGAAACGGTGGTGCAATTCGTGTTGGCACTCCCAACGAGGTAGCCAACGAGGTTTCGGTTAACACCAAGTTCGGTGTGGAGCGTTTGGTTCGCTACGCATTCGAGCTAGCTGCCGAGCGCGACCGCAAGAAGCTCACCCTGGTTCACAAGCACAACGTCTTGGTTCACGCCGGTTGGCTATGGCAGAACACCGTGAACGAGGTTGCTGCCGAGTTCCCTGGTGTGAAGGTTGACTACCTACATGTAGACGCCGCGACCATCTTTATGGTCACCGACCCTGAACGCTTCGACGTCATCGTCACCGACAACCTGTTCGGCGACATCCTCACAGATTTGGCCGCCGCAATAGGTGGTGGCATCGGGCTAGGAGCCTCGGGAAACATCAACCCAGACGGCAACTTCCCAAGCATGTTCGAACCGGTACATGGTTCGGCACCGGATATCGCCGGCAAGAACCTTGCCGACCCAACCGCAGCCATTCTTTCGGCGGCTCTACTACTTGAGCACCTGAAGAACCCGGTGGCTGCTGCTCGAATCGAACGTGCTGTGGCAGATGACTTGGCAACCCGCGGTGATGCAAAGCGCACCACCCAGGAAGTTGCAGCCAGTATCTTGGCCCGCCTCTAAGGAACAAAAATGACTTACAACTGGAAAATCACTCGTAACGAAAATCCGATGCCGGATGCCGAGCGCGAGAACGTCCTAACCGCACCTGTTTTCGGTGCCGTGCGCACCGACCACCAGGTCGTCTGTGTTTGGGAAGAGGGCAAGGGTTGGACTTCGGCTGAGGTTATCCCTTACGGACCGATCATGATGGACCCAGCTTCGGCTGTGCTTCACTACGGTCAGGAAATCTTCGAAGGTATCAAGGCCTACCGTCACGCCGACGGCTCGGTCTGGACCTTCCGCCCAGAAGACAACGCTCGTCGTCTGCAGCTCTCGGCTCGTCGCATGGCGCTGCCTGAGGTTCCAGTTGAGATGTTCGTGCAGTCGCTCGAGAAGTTGATGGAGGTTGACTCCGCCTGGGTTCCAGAACCTAAGGATGAGAAGACTCTCTACATCCGTCCGTTTGAGATTGCAGCAGAAGACTTCCTCGGTGTTCGCCCAGCTCACCGCGCTGAATACCGCGTGATTGCTAGCCCGGTTGGCCCGTACTTCACCGGTGGTATCAAGCCTGTGAAGATTTGGATCGCGCTTGACTCGGCTCGTGCTGGAAAGCACGGAACCGGTGAGGCCAAGACCGGCGGTAACTACGCAGCCTCGCTATTGGCTCAGACCGAAGGCTATGCCCAGGGTTGTTCGCAGGTTATGTTCCTCGATGCCGAGACCGGCACCTACATCGAAGAGCTCGGTGGCATGAACCTATTCTTCGTCTACAAGGACGGCCACGTTGCCACTCCTTCGCTCGATGGAACCATCCTTCGTGGAATCACCCGCGCCTCGATCATTCAGCTGATCAAGGACCGCGGCATCAACATCGAAGAGCGCAAGATTACCTTGGACGAAATGCGTAACGGAATCAACTCCGGCGAAATTACGGAAGTATTTGCCTGTGGAACCGCTGCGGTTATCACCCCGGTTGGTCAGTTCCAGAGCAAGAACGAAACCATTGGCTCTGCCGATGCCGAGCCTGGCAAACTAACCGTTTCGCTTCGTGAAGAGCTCACTGGAATCCAGTACGGTCTCGTTGAAGACCGTCACAACTGGCTCTACAGATTGGCATAAATTGAAGATCGCAAAGTTCCTAGCCGGGGGAGTTCCTGCCTGGGGTATGGTAGACGGACCTGAACTGGTTGTGTTCAAGGGCCACCCGCTGTTCAACGACTACGAGACCAGCGGCGAGCGGATTCCACTAAAGGATGTTCAGCTGCTTCCGCCGGTTTTACCAACTACCAAGATTCTCTGCATTGGTAAGAACTACCAGGAACACGCAGACGAGATGGGTCTCGGCACCCCAACCGAGCCACTGATTTTCTTCAAGCCAACCAGCGCACTGATTGGCCCAGAAGAAACCATCGTCATTCCTTCTCACGTGACCACCGATGTTGATCCTGAGGGCGAACTGGTGATCGTGATTGGTGCACTGGCCAAGAACGTTTCCGAAGAAGATGCCATGGACTACGTCTGGGGTTTCACCATCGGTAACGACGTCTCGGCACGCGATATCCAGACCAAAGACGGCCAGTGGGCCAGAGCTAAGGGCTTCGACACCTTCTGCCCACTAGGCCCATGGATCGAAACCGAGTTCGTTCCTGAAGGACAAATGTTGGAGACTCGCGTCAACGGCGAAACCCGTCAGCGCGCGGCCACCAACAGCACAATCTTTGACATTCCTCGAATCATTCAGCATGTAACCGAAGCCATGACCCTTCTTCCAGGTGACGTGATTTTCACCGGAACGCCAGCGGGCATTCAGAACATCACTCCTGGCGATGTTATCGAGATTGAGGTCGAAGGCATCGGAGTTCTGCGCAACCCTGTCACCTAGACTTGAAGGCATCATGACTTCAGGTATTACCGCTCCTTTTACAACCGCGACCGGCTCGGACGTCGTCGTTCGTTTCTGCCCTTCGCCAACCGGTCTTCCGCACGTTGGTTTGGTTCGCACCGCACTTTTCAACTGGGCTTATGCTCGCCACACCGGCGGTAAGTTCGTCTTCCGCATTGAAGACACCGACGCCGAGCGTGACAGCGAAGAGTCGTTCGACATGATCCTGGATGCCCTTGGTTGGCTTGGGCTCAACTGGGACGAGGGCGTGAATGTTGGTGGCCCTAACGAGCCATACCGCCAGTCTGAGCGCGGCCACATCTATCAAGATGTAATCGAGAAGCTAAAGGCTTCCGGTCACATCTATGAGTCATATATGGGCGCTGAAGACATCGATGCTCGCAACGAGGCCGAAGGCCGACCAAAGCAGCAGGGTTATGGCAACTGGGAGCGCGACGAGAACGAGCGCGCTAAATACCGCAAGGACGGCGTATCTCCAGCTCTTCGTCTGCGTGTTCCTGATGTTGACATCAAGTTCGATGACCTGGTTCGTGGCGAGATTGTTTTCCCTGCCGGTTCGTTCCCTGACTTCGTTGTGGTTCGCCCGAACGGACAGCCGCTCTACACGCTGGTGAACCCGGTTGACGACGCCCTGATGGGCATCACTCACGTGCTTCGTGGTGAAGACCTGCTTTCCTCAACCCCTCGCCAGATCGCGCTCTACAACGCGATGGTTGAGGCTGGAATTACAACTTTCATCCCTCGCTTCGGTCACCTTCCTTACGTAATGGGTGAGGGCACCAAAAAGCTCTCCAAGCGCGACCCTGAGGCCAACCTGTTCCACCACCGTGACCGCGGTTTCATTCCGGAGGGTTTGCTCAACTACCTATCGCTGCTCGGTTGGGGCTTGTCTGCAGACCAGGACGTCTTCACTATGGAAGAGCTAGTTGCCGCGTTCGATGTTGAGAACGTGAACCCGAACCCTGCTCGCTTCGACCAGAAGAAGGCAGATGCGATTAACGCGGCTCACATTCGTCTGCTCGCTCCGGCTGATTTCAAATCTCGTGTGATTCCTTACCTGCAGTCCGCTGGTGTATTGGGTGCTCACGTTTCTGAGGCTGAGGACGCAATCTTGAACGAGGCTTGCCCACTGATCCAGGAGCGCGTCACCGTGCTTTCCGAGTCGGTTCCGATGCTCGGCTTCCTGTTCAGCGACTCGGTTGAAATCCAGGACGACGCCAAGGCGGGACTACCTGCAAACGCCAAAGAGATTACCGTTGCTGCTAGGGAAGCACTGGCCTCGCTTGGTGACTGGAAGACCGCCAGCATCCAGGAATTGCTTAATGCAACTCTGATTGAGGGCATGGGCCTCAAGCCTCGCGATGCCTTTGGTCCGATCCGCACCGCGATGTCCGGTCGCCGTGTTTCGCCACCGCTTTTCGAGTCGATGGAAATTCTCGGCAAAACTCGGTCACTCAGTAGGCTCAACAGTTTCATAATGCATTTATAAATAATTTCCCTATGTTGCTGGTATAGTTATGAGTTAACAAGGGGGAAATATTTTGTTCAAGAAAATTGCAGGTTGGCTTTCGCTGGCAACACTATTCGCATGCATGACCAGCTATGTGCCGGCTTCAGCAGGCGAGACCGAGAAACTGGTTGACTTTAGTTCTGCTATTGAGGCAGTGGCACCCCAGGCGCTCACCGGGCTTTCTGATGTAGTTCCGCAAAAGCAAATTGATGGTTCAATCGTGGCAACGGTTAATGACATTGAAGTGGAGCTACCGGCTTCAAATACAGATGCACTCACATATACGACCGACACGAATTTTCGAATCTCGATCGGGCTTCCCAAAGAAGGTGCAGGCATATCTGCCGAACTCGACAGTGAAGGGCGAGTAACTTACACGGACCTTACCAATTCAACATCTCCTTTGATTAAGGAAGATGGTTCGGTTGCAATCACTACTGTTGCAGCTTCACGCGAGGCACCAACGAGTTACATGTATCCGATCTCCGGACCTGAAGGTACTTCTCTGCTCTTGCTAGATGATGGATCGATTCAAATCCTTGATTCCTTTGGTGAGGTAGCAGCAATGATTGCAAAACCTTGGGCGCTTGACGCTGCAGGAAATGCTGTAGAAACGCACTTTACGCTCTTCGGAATGAATGTCATTCAGGTAGTCGAGCATGACAAAACTGGAGTCGTCTATCCAGTCGTTTTTGATCCTTGGTTGGGGCAATATCTAATCTCTTACATAGTTTGGGACTTCTCAGCTGCAGCCTTGGCTGCGTACGGCCCGACATTGAAGGTATACCCAACAGAATTCGGTCGATACACCGGAATTCTGGCGCGTGATGCGGCCTGGTTGGAAGTTTTGAAGCTTGCTGGTTCCCGAGCAAACAAACAGAACCTAATTGATCAATTTATGTGCCATTGGGATTACGTTCGGATCAAGGAACCCAGAAAAGCTAGTTGGAACCTTGACAGTGCGCGCCCAAATGTCGGCTTTTGGCCTACCGTATGGGCAGATTGCAATCCAAAATGAGAATTAAATGAAGATTAGATGTATTTTGACCTCACTCGCAGTCTTGGTTGTAGCTGGACTGATGTTTCTGGTGGTACCTGGGGGTTTTATTTTCACTCTAATTGTCCAATTCGGTCTGGTTGTACTTCTGGTTGTACTGTCCAATATCAGCGGCATGTCTAGGAGAATTAGGTTACAAAAGCATCAGTTACCAGCAGTAATAGCGGTAGGAATCCCGGTCTATCTGTCTTTCACAATGATGGTTTACATGCTTGAAAGGCAAATAGTAGAAATTGGGCTACTAGCGGATGCCACCGGCGGAGATGGCACACCTGGAGCTTGGTTGGTGATCATGTATGTTTTGTCAATATTGCTTTCAGCAGTTACCGCAACTTTCATCTATATTTTTGCTGTAAACGCTAAACAAAACCTTGACTGAAATGGGTTCTGAAAGCCTCAATTCGAACGTGTTGCCAACATCCTCTAATCGCCTGTAATATAGAGCGGTTGCACACTTTGGGATATGGTGTAATTGGCAACACGAAGGTTTCTGGTTCCTTTGTTCTAGGTTCGAGTCCTGGTATCCCAGCCATTTTGAAAGGCGCCACCTTAGGGTGGCGCCTTTCTTTATTGCGCGGAAAACCAAATTGTTGTGCTAAATTACTAATAATTGCAAAAAAATAAACAATTATTTGGGGGAAACATGAACATCAAATCTGTAGCTTTTGTAACATCGGTTGGTCTAGCGGTATCGGTTTCTACTTCGCCAGCGACAGCTGAATTTACTCGATATACATACCTTTCGGACTGGCATTCCATTCAATATCTTTCATCCTCTGCCAGTGTTTCAGCGGCCTGGAACGACAAGCAATTGGATGCTGTGACGACTCGAATTACGTTGAGCAATGTAATCGCAAGTTACATGGGCAACGGAACAGCATATCCAAGCACAAGCCAACAATTGCAACTGCAACAAAACACAATCTTTGGTTGGAAATCAAAGGGGAACACCACTACAAACACAGGCGTTGCACACGTTTGGACAAATCCAGGATCTGGAAGTTTCAGATTCCAATGGAATGGCGCACATGTAAATCAGAATGGTAATGACATTAGTTGCTTTGCTGATTGTCCAATGTTGTTCAGCTCTAATTCCGTTGTCATTTCTTGGTAGAACCTTGCTTCGATTCCGTTCAATACGTCAATCGTTTCTTCTAGCGTTTTGCATATTTATCGCGGGAAGCATTTGGTACAGTTTTCAGACTGTTCAATTCCTTCCTAAGGTAGTTTCTTGGGAACTTGTGACTACTTATTCTTCGAATGTCTCAATAATCGCGTCCGGGGCATTCGCAATTTTCTTCGCATTCCTTGGGTCACACATAACCAATGAATTCTCGAGAACTTTAGTTTCAACTTCAAAGTATTCAATTCCTGTTCAAATGGTTTCCGTGTTTATCGGAGCAAATGTAACTGTTTTGTTGGCGATGGTTTGTCAGGTTTTCCTGCTAGCCCAAGGAACTTTCGTGGTAACTGGAGTATTCGGTTTTCTTTCTGCAGCGATAACCATCTGTCAAGCCAATGTTTTCTGGATACTCGGGTTCTATTTTGGATATTTCTTACCGAAGTGGATTGCATACCCATTGTCGATCGCACTTCCATTTGGATTTGAAGCATTCGCTACTGCCCAGGAGCCCCAAGCCTACCTTTTTCAAAATCTGGGTCAAACTATTGCCCCAATGATGTCCGATCCTTTGGGTCAGGTGTTTAATTGGCGACCTCAAGTTTTCAGCTTAATTTTTTGGATGGCATCTGCAGTGATGCTTATAGCTTTGTATTATTTGAATTTTCTAGAACGTAAGGTCACACTTGGTCTAACAAATGTGGTGCTACTTGCATCACTGGCAGTCAGTACTCTCGGTATATCCTCTGAACCCGTTTTAGCGAGGGATACTGCGGAGTTGGTGTGCAAGTTTTCCGGACCATCGGTGTGCATTTGGCCAGAAACCAACAAAGCGCTCCCAAGTGTTTCAAACCAGCTATTGGTTACGAGCCGCAAGTTAAATTTGTTTGATTTTCCCGTTCCCGCACGAATCACCACCGAAATGAGTACAAGTGATTTCAAGATAAACAGCCCTTACTCCAGTTCGCAGTCAAATGTAGCCAAATCAATTGCTGTCGAGGCGATTGCGCTTCAAGGATGTGATGTGGTTTTTGTACCTGCTTCTCGTGTGGTGTCCACGCTTCAAGCGCAATTCGCCCTTTCGATACTTTTGGGGGCCGATGTTTCAAGCACGGCCCCAACGATAGCGTTTGGAGGAGAAGCTTCTGCTCCTGGTCCCACGAAGGTTTTGAAGGGTCTGGAGGCGGCTAAGTTCCTTGGCGTTGTTGATCAGGATTCTGCCCGTGAGTTATTGAATCGTTGGCAAGTGCAAATCAGAGAAGGTTGTCCCAAATGAATGAACAACGAAATCCGGAATTGATTTTTTCAAATGTAGATTTCTGGTTCAAAAAGAATAGAGCCGTACTCAAAGGTTTCAATCTAAGTCTGGGGGTTGGTTCAACTGCGCTTCTGGGTGAAAATGGTGCAGGAAAATCTACAATTTTTAAACTTGCTATGGGCCGACTCTTGCCTAAAAAAGGTTCGATTGATTTCCTTGTTGATGGTGAAGTTCTAGTTGGTTCAAGACTGATGGAGTTAATTGGTTATGTTCCTCAGCACGTTGAACCAATTGCTGGTTTTACTGTCAGAGAGCAAGTTGAATACGCCGCCTGGTTAAAAGGTTTCGACAGGAAGACAGCCGCCGAGGCTGCAAAATCGGCAATTCTGGCAGTAGCTTTAGAAGACTTTCGCGACATAAAGGTACGAACACTCTCTGGAGGTCAAGCGCGACGCGTGGCGATTGCAATGGGTATTGTTCACAATCCAAGGTTTCTTTTTCTCGATGAGCCGACAGCGAGTTTGGACCCCGAACAACGTGAAACCATAAATTCGCTGATTCGGCAACTCTCCCGAGACACAATTACCTTGGTTAGTACTCACATCCTCGAGGATCTGGAAGGCACATACGACAATGTAGTTGCCTTGAAAGAAGGTCGAATACTTCTTGCTTGACCTATCTGTAAGGGCCCGGCAATTTGTCTTTCCGTTTTTGGCAATCTGTGCGGGAATCTTGGTACCACACTTAGTCAATTCCTCGTTGGTGAAGGTTCCATATTTGCCACTTGGTTCTGGTGTGCATTTTGTGAATATGTCTTTATTCTTGAGCGCTGCGATTGCACTTTCATGGTGGGAAGTTTTCGGCTTTCGATTTTCGCAGGTCGAGACGCAGAGTTCACGGTCACTCTGGAAGGCGACATTCCCTGCGGCAATGTTGCTGGTTCCTCTTATTGTTCTCGCAATGCTTGGTTCAGTTTTTCCAGATAATTACGCTGTTTTGGCGATCTGGACGGCAATTTTTTACCCGATTTCGGTAATTGCCAATTTCCTGCCAAGGGCAAGCCTGAGATGGGTTCCAATTGGTGCACTAGTTCTATTCCTATCGACATCTCATCTACCAAAGATGCCCACCTTTCAGAAGTATTTTTCCCTGGTTGGGATCCCTGCTTCCAAGGTGGGAAATTTCTCAATTGAGGTAGTCGTTGCGTTTCTGGTTGTAATAATGATGGCTATTGTTGTCTCAGTTTGGCCACGAATTAGGCCCGAGTGATGGTTTGGTAACGTTTGAACATGGAAAGTGTTGAAGAGTATTATGCAGCCCAGTCGCCGGAGAATCGCAAGGCGTTGCAGCGCGTGCAAAAGATTGTTGAGAAGGCTCTGGGGGATTGCACGGTTTCACTCTCGTACCAGATCATCGGTTTCCGGTTCCAGAAGAAGTTTGTGATTTACATTTCCGGATGGAAAGACCACCTGAGCTTTCACGGTTTTAGTGTTTCGCTGGGTAATGAGTTGGTGGCCAAGTACCCTACGTATTTGAAATTGAAGGGACGCACCCTTCACTTCCAGCCGACTCCGGAGATTCCAGAAGAATTGGTTCGCGAGCTAGTCCAGGCGCGAGTCGCCGAGATCGGGCTCTGATTTTCTAAAGCGCATCCAGATTTCACGTAAGGTCGCGAGTGCCAAGACGCTGCCGATGAATATCCAAAAGTTTTGATTTTGAATCAGGATTTGGTCTGGTCGTAGATGGGTAACTTTGCCGTTGGCCAGATCTGAAAGCTGCCGAGTTTGGAATTGGCGATCGATGTCTGCCATCTTGTAGATGCTCTCTAACATTTTTAGCGTTAGGAGAGCGAGCGTCAGAGTGTAAAGCTGACGTAACGCTACCAAGTGGTTTCCCCCGAAAGACACACTTAGAGTCTATTGGTGTTTTACTGCTTAACAAAATCTCCTGGCAGTAGGTAGGTGAAAGTTCCACCGTTTTCTTCTGTGACCTGCTTGATTCGATTGTTGTTAAGTTGGTTTCCCTGGTCGCTTAGGTGAATGTTGTGGGTTGGAAATACGGATTCCGGCTTTACCTCGGCGATGAAGTCCATTACGTCACCGATTTTGAGCCAAGGTGCGCTGGCTGGGCAGGCGAGGAGCTTCACCTTGCGATCAGGTTTGGTGTAGCTGTCGCCGGGGTAGTAGAGGGTGTCGTTGATCATCACGCCGCAGTTCTGAATCAGCGGAATACTGCGGTGGATTTCGATGTGCATGTCACCAAAGAATTCGGCGGTGAAAGAGCCAAGTTGGTAGAAGTCGCCGTGGTGAACGGCTATCGCGTTTCTGTTACCTAAACGCTTCGCGACTTCTTCGGTTCCCAGAATCACGGCGTTGGGGTTGTCTTTCAGGATGCGGTCGATCTGGTCTTCGTGAACGTGGTCGTCGTGGTTGTGGGTGATTACAATCGCTACGACATTCTGGAAGCCGTCCATCGGTCTGGTGTAGAAGCCAGGGTCGAGGATTAGGGTTTCGCCGTTTTGTTCGAGAACCAGGGTGGCGTGTTCAAGTTTTGTGACCTTCATAGATTCCATCTTGCCAACCCTGCGTAGAATTTGGTTTACCTATGAAAAACTCTTCCAAACTCTGGCTCAGCGCCGCCCTCATTGCCTCGGTGGCCCTCGGGTATCTGCTTGCCGTGATGTTTGGAAGCTTGGCGTCGGTCGATGTTTTTTACGATCTTCTTGTTTTAGGAATTGGCCTCCTGGCAACCTTCCCGCTTTGGCTTACGTCGTTCGGGGCAAATCGCTGGCCGCAGTCGCTAGTTTCTTTGGTTGCTCTGATCATGACCTACGGCGTCGTGGTAATGGAGCAGGATCCGGCCAACTACTGGCAGCCGGTTGCAATGACTTTGATGGTTGCGCTTAGTGGTTGGTTGGTTGTTCGTCAGCACCGTTATGTGAACTCAAAGCGCAAGCAACTTTCTCGCTTGGTGCCCGGCACTGCTTCAGTAATCGACGGCCTGGAAATCGATCACGTCAATTCGGACGAACTTGAAGTTGGTCAGGTTGTTTTGGTTAGACCAGGAAATGCGATTCCTTGTGATGGCTATGTGATCCAAGGACACTCGAGGGTTGAACAACTCGATATCACTGGTGAGACTGACCTCGCCAAAGGTCCGGGCGACTGGGTTTTGGCGGGAAGTATCAACCTTGCTGCTAAGTCTGTGGAGAGCGCCGCCTTGACCATCCGCGTTGCTGCGGTTCGTGAAAGTGTGTTGGTGCGCGTGCTCGACGATTCACACGAATTGGAGCAGGACACCGACGGTCAACATGTTCGTCTGGCACGAATCTCAGCCTCACTTTTGACCGTCTCGGCTTTGGCTGCGGCACTTGTGGTCGCTGGTGTGCACATGTTGCTGATTGGCGACTATGTAAATGCCGTTTCAATCGGGGCTGGAGTCTTACTGAGCGCACAGCTTTCGGTAATTTCTTTCACACTTCCACTTGAGCAGGTTGCAACTTCTTTGAAGTCAAGGGCGCTTGGTTTTGTAGTTCACACTCGGGCAGCCTTTGAGAAGCTTGCGAAGTTGACTCATGTCGTATTCATCAAGACCGGAGTTTTGACCGAAGGTTATAGCAAGGTTGGCAAAATCCACCTGGCGAGAAACACATCAATCGGTAGCGAAGATGAGCTTCTCGCCCTCGCGGCCGCCGTTGAGTTGGGAACTAGTCACGAGCTGGGTCACTTGATCATCGAAGAAGCTGTTAGGCGTGGTCTCGAGTTGCCGCAGGTAGCTGACATCGCTCCGCTGCCAGGCCTTGGAGTTTCGGCGACCTTCGATGGCTCGCTGGTTCAGGTTGGTAACGCTGGAATGGTGAATGTCACCGGGGTGAACATGAATCCTTATGACCTTTTCATGGTTTCTTCCGCCTATTCGGAAATGAAGAGCGTTGTGTTCGTTTCAGTGGACGAATTGCTGGTTGGCTACATTGAGTTCCCTGACCGCATTCGTGAAACTGCGATGTCGTCCATAGTTTCGATTAGTGCGAAGCACCCCATCACGATTCTTTCCGGAGATGCCACTGCCGTGGTGGAGAAGGTAACCAATGATTTAGGCCTCAGTGACTATGCAGCCGAGGTTCTTTCAACTCGTAAGGCTGACTGGGTCAAGGAGCGCCGCGGTGCTGATGGCGGCTTGCTGGTCATAGGTGATGGTCGCTACGACGCTGAGGCGCTGGCAGAAGCTGATGTTTCAATTGCCTTCGGAGCCGGTCACGATATTCACCAGGCTTCAAGTGAGATTGTTCAAATTTCTCACAACCCGTTCGCCACCGCGCAGCTCATCAAACTTTCCAGAAGCGCCAGTTCGCGGGCGCTTTTGAATATCGTTGTAGGTCTCGGCTTATCGGTTGGCCTGGCGGTCGCAGCCGGCTTCGGGGTGAATCCGGTAATCATCGTTGCTGCCGGCTCACTAGTCTCCTGGTTCTTACTGGGGCGAATCTCCAGGCTTGCCAAGTGACCACAATCGGAGTAATTCTGAACCCGACCTCGGGCAAGGGTAAGGGCGCTGCCCTTGGTGAAACATACGTTTCTGAGCTTCGGGCACTTGGGGTCACCGTGGTCGAGCTCACAGGGCGTGACTGGGTGGAGGCGGAAAGCAACGGGCGCAAAGCCATTGCCGCGGGGCAACTAGATGCGCTCGCGGTTGCCGGCGGCGACGGCATGATGCATTTGGGTGTGAATATTTGCGGTGGCACAGGGGTGCCTCTGGCGCTCATGCCGTGCGGTACCGGGAACGATGCAGCGCTAGCTCTGGGGATTCCGATTGATGATCCCAAGGCTGCCGCCGAAATGGCAGTGCGTTCCCTGTCAAACCCGCGCAAGGTTGATTTGGGTCTTGGGGTTACCGAAACACGACGTTTCTACTTTTTCAATTCGGCTTCGGCTGGTTTTGATGCGATCGTCAATCGCCGAGCCAACCGAATGCAGTTCCCAAAGGGGCCGTCGCGTTACACGGTGGCGATGCTACTTGAGTTGGTCGGCTTCAACGCTTTGAGGTATCGCGCCAAGGTGAACGGCAAAGACCGTGACATCGAGGGAATGCTCTGCGCCGTGGCAAACGGACCGTCTTACGGCGGTGGAATGTTGGTAGCCCCAGAAGCGTCGGTCGATGACGGTCTGCTTGATCTGTTCGTAGTTCACAAGATTTCCAAGCCGGAACTGATCAAAGTTTTCCCGAAGGTTTTCACCGGGGAACATGTTTCACACCCAGCGGTTGAGATTGTTCGAGCCACCGATGTAACCCTGATTTCCTCGGGAGTGCCGGTATATGCCGACGGTGAACCAGCGGGAATGCTGCCGATGACCGTGTCTATTGCACCGAAGTCTCTAAATGTATTGGCGAGCGCACCCAACTCTGTGGCATAATTGAAAGGTTGACTAAACGGCCCCATCGTTTAGCGGCCTAGGACGCCGCCCTCTCACGGCGGTAGCGCGGGTTCAAATCCCGCTGGGGTCACAATCTCCCTCCCGATGATTTATTTCTCGGGAGGGAGTTTTTTTTATCAAACAATGTTCTTTGTAACACCTTGGTTAATTCCGCTCGGATATGGGCGTTGCGCCTTTTCACCTTTGTTTGCGGGGATAGGCTGTAAGTGGACAGGGGACAACAGCGTCACCTGCTACGTAAGAAGGAAGTAATTAAGTGAACAAGATTTCACGTAACACTCTGAAGGTTGCTGCACTGGCTACAGTGGCCACCTTCGTGCTTGCTGGTTGTGCACCAGCCAAGGTTGTACCATCGCTTGACTACAAGGCTTGCGCTGTTTCCGATGAGGGAAGCTGGAACGACAAGTCATTCAACGAGTCTGTAATGGACGGTCTAGAGAAGGCAAAGTCTGAGCTTGGCGTAAAGATCGCTGACGCTGAGTCGAACAGCTCTGAAGACTTCGCTCCAAACCTACAGGCTATGGTTACCGAGAAGTGCGACGTTATCTTCGCTGTCGGTTTCAACCTAGTAACCCCTGTAAACGAGGCTGCTAAGGCTAACCCAGACATGAAGTTCGTCACCATCGACGGCTGGTCGGAAGGCAACGCCAACCTAAAGGCTGTTAACTACGCAATGGCTGAGTCGAGCTACCTAGCTGGTTACCTAGCTGCTGCTTACTCGACCACCAAGGTAGTTGGTACCTACGGTGGTATGCAGATCGATGCCGTTACCGCATTCATGGACGGCTTCTACTACGGTGCCAAGGCATGGGAAAAGGAAACCGGAACCGCAGTTAAGGTTCTTGGTTGGGACCCAGCAAAGAAGACTGGTGACTTCATGGGTGACTTCACCCCTAACAGCGGTGTATCGAAGACCATCGCAGCAAACCAGGTAAAGGGTGGCGCTGACGTTATCCTTCCAGTTGCTGGTGACCAGTTCGGTGCTGTTTCGGAAGCCATCAAGGAAGCCGGTGTTGCCGGTGTAATGATCGGTGTTGACAAGAACATCGCTGTTACCTCGCCACAGTACGCTGACATGGTTCTAACCTCGGTTGAGAAGCGCATGACCAACGCTGTTTACGACATCATCAAGGCTTCGGCAGTAGACAAGGCAGAAATTGCTGACTACCTAGGAAACCTAAAGAATGGCGGAACCGCACTTTCTGACTTCGGTGCTTTCGACAGCAAGGTCTCGGCTGAGACCAAGGCTGGCCTAAAGAAGCTACAAGAAGGAATCATCGCGGGAACCATTAACCCACTTCAGTAATTCCTGAAATCGAGAGCCGCCGAGAAGAAATTCTCGGCGGCTTTCGGCGTTTTAGACGCAAAGTTTCGGCTAGATTTTCTTTATAGCCCTCTAGGGCTGCTTAGGAGTTTAGAAGCAATGAAGCTTGAGTTGCGTGGCATCACCAAACGCTTCGGTTCGTTGGTTGCCAACGACAAGATCAGCCTTGTGGTTGAGTCTGGTGAGATTCGTAGTTTGCTCGGTGAGAACGGTGCCGGCAAGTCCACTCTGATGAACGTGCTCTACGGTCTCTACACCGCAGACGAGGGCGAGATTCTGCTGGATGACAAGGTGCAGAAGTTCACCGGGCCTGGCGATGCCATGGCTGCCGGTATCGGAATGGTTCACCAGCACTTCATGCTCATCCCGGTTTTCACGGTTGCCGAGAACGTGGTTCTCGGAAATGAACCGGTCAACGGTATTGGCGCTCTCAACCTCGACGAAGCCAGGGTCCGCGTTCGTGAAATCTCTGACCGCTTTGGTTTCAATGTTGACCCTGATGCGCTCGTCCAAGACCTTCCCGTTGGTGTGCAGCAACGTGTTGAGATCATCAAGGCTCTAACTCGAAACGCAAAGGTCCTGGTGCTCGACGAACCAACTGCGGTGCTTACTCCGCAGGAGACCGACGAACTGATGGCAATCATGCGTCAGTTGGCTGGGAGTGGCACCTCAATCATCTTCATCACCCACAAACTTCGTGAGGTTCAAGAGGTAGCAGACAAGATCACCGTGATTCGTCAGGGCGCTGTGGTTGGTGAGGCTAAGCCTTCCGACTCGGCTGAGAAGCTGGCTTCGCTCATGGTAGGTCGCGAGGTTGACCTCAAGGTGGATAAGAAGAAACAGACCCTTGGTCAGGCCGTGATTTCGGTTGAAAACCTTTCGGTGCTAGACGACCGCCAACAGCGCGCGGTAGACAACATTTCGTTTGAGGTTCGAGGAGGTGAGGTTCTCGCAATCGCCGGTGTGCAAGGGAATGGGCAGACCGAGCTGGCTGAGGCTCTACTAGGCCTGCGCTCGGCGGTGCGTGGCAGTGGCTCGGTCACTTTGGCCGGAACTCAACTCAATGGCAAGTCGGTGCGTAAGCGCTTGGAGGCGGGGATCGCATATGTGCCAGAAGACCGCAAGAAAGACGGACTAGTTTCACAGTTTTCGATCGCGGAAAACTTCATGCTGAATGGCTCCTTCTCAGCTCCATACGCCAAGGGAATCAACATTGATTTTGTGAAGCGTGATCAACTAGCCGATGACCTCATCCAGCGCTTCGATGTTCGTACGCAGTCGAAGAACACCCTCGCGGGCAAACTTTCTGGAGGTAACCAGCAGAAGGTTGTGGTTGCGCGTGAACTTAGTCGTGAATGCAAACTGCTGATTGCTGCTCAGCCAACCCGCGGTGTTGACGTTGGCTCTATCGAGTTCATTCACGAGCAGATAGTCGCAGAGCGCGATGCAGGTCGTGCAGTTATCTTGATCTCCACGGAACTGGATGAAGTATTAGCTCTCGCCGACCGCATTGCGGTCATGTACCGAGGCAAGATCGTTGGAATCGTTGACGCCGGAACCAGCCGTGAAAAACTGGGCAAGATGATGGCAGGAATCACAGCATGAGTAAGACCAACCAGATCATGAGAGAAATCATGTCGGCTAGCCCGATGAGAGTCTTCCTATCGGTCGTCCTGGGTTTTGTTATCGGTTCGATCTTCATGGCGGTATTCAATGAGGACGTAGTTGACTCGTATCAGTACTTCTTTGCCAGCCCTGGTTATACCTTCCAAGTGGCTTTCCAGACCATTTTCGACGGCTACGCGGCGCTGTTCAAAGGTGCAATTTTCAACTTCGAATCGACCGATCCAGTTGACATGTTCCGTCCAATCACCGAAACTCTTCGCCTATCGGCTCCGCTAATTATGGCCGGGCTCGGGGTTGCCCTCGGCTTCCGCGTTGGTCTTTTCAACGTTGGCGGAACTGGCCAGCTAGTTATGGGTCTGCTCGGTGCCACCTGGGTTTCGACCCGCATGGAATTGCCATACGGTCTGCACATGGTCGTTGCGCTAGTGGTCGCTGTGGTTCTAGCCGGACTCACCGGTGGTCTGGTTGGTTTCCTAAAGGCCAAGACCGGCGCGCACGAAGTGATCGTGACTATCATGATGAACTACATCGCGGTCGACCTATTCACCTACTTCCTGCGAACTCCTGGCTTGTTACTTGAGACCGATGGTCCTGGCAACCCAAAGTCTGATGCACCTGCACTAACCGCTCAGTTCCCGAGGCTTTTGGGTGAAGACTTCAAGCTCAACATCGGAATTCTGCTGGCGATTGCCGCGGCAGTTGTTTACTGGTGGCTTATGGAACGTTCGACTATCGGCTACCGTTTCCGCATGGTTGGTTTCAACGCCAACGCGGCCAAGGCATCCGGTATCAACGTGAACCGAACCTACATTTGGGCTATGGCGGCTTCGGCTGCCTTCATCGGTTTAGCGGCGGCCAATCAGGGGCTGGGTGAAACCGGTGGACTCACCTCGAGCATTCACGCCAACATCGGTTTCGACGCCATCACGGTGGCGCTGCTGGGCGGCTCAAGAGCTCGCGGTGTCGTAATTGCAGGTTTGGTTTTTGGTGCCTTCAAGGCTGGCTCAGCAACGATGCAGATTACCGGTGTCTCTCCTGAAGTTTTGGGAATTATCGAGGCACTAATCGTTCTCTTTATTGCCGCACCACCACTCATTCGTGCAATCTTCCGTCTACCTAGCCCTAAGGAACAGTAATGGCTAAGACACAAGTTACTCCAGGTATGTTCTCGCAGGTCGAGGTTGCTCCAAGTTGGAAAACTCCAATCGCCTATTCATTCTTCGGGTTGTTAGTCACCTTCCTTTTCGGTGTAGCTGGTCCTACTGGAGCTGTCTCATTCGAACTTGCTAGCAAGACCGATTTCGTGCAACTACCAAATTTTGTAATTTCGGCATCTGCACTGAATGTTGGGCTAGGCATCGTGATGATGCTAATTGCTGCCGCCTCGGCAGCCCTGACTTTCCTTAAAAAGCAGACCCCGCAGTGGCTTTCGATTGTGCTCGGTTTGCTTGGAGCCACAGGATTGCTTGGTTGGTTGGCTGCCGGTAAGTCGATTCCGGTTGCATTTATTCTCGGTTCTGCCGTAGTTCTTGCCGTGCCAATCATTCTCGGTGCACTTGGTGGTGTTATGTCTGAGCGCGTCGGTGTGGTCAACATCGGTATCGAAGGACAGTTATTGACCGGTGCCTTCATGGCCGCAGTGGTTGGAACCATCACCCACAACCTCTGGATTGGTCTGATTGCCGCGATGGTGGCGGCCGCAATCCTCTCGATGGCTCTTGCCTCGCTGGCTATCACCTACTTGGTTGACCAGATCATCATCGGTGTGCTGATCAACGTGCTGGTCATCGGTGTCACCAACTTCCTCTACTCGCAGTGGCTTGCCGACGCCGGTGAAGAAGTGAACTTCCCTGGCACTTTCGACATCATCGCGATCCCTGGTCTGGCGCAGATTCCGATCATCGGACCTGCTCTGTTCACAACTCGCATCACGGTTTATCTGACCTACATCTTGGTTCCGTTGGTTTGGTTCGTGCTGTTCCGTACCAAGCTGGGTCTTCGTGCTCGTGCCGTTGGTGAGCACCCAACCGCAGCAGACACCGTTGGTATTAACGTCGGACGCACACGCTTCTGGTGGGTGACCATCGGTGGCGCTATTGCCGGTCTCGGTGGTGCGGCTCTAACCATCGGAAACGTTGGTGCCTTCGGTCGTGAGATGTCTGGTGGTCTCGGATTTATCGCGCTAGCCGTGGTGATTCTTGGTCGCTGGCAGCCGTTCTACGTGTCTGCCGCAGCACTCCTCTTCGGTTTTGCAATCATCCTACGTGTTTGGGCTAACTCGGTAAATCCTGGTATTCCAACCGACTTCATCACCATGGTTCCTTACCTAGTGACCTTGGTTGCAGTGGCAGGATTCGCCGGCAAGGTTCGACCACCAGCCGCATCCGGGCAGCCTTACATCAAGGGTTAGTTACCGCTTCTTCAAGAGCGTGATTCCGCTGGTGATGATCACAATGCTCACCGGAATCAGCGCCACGTAGTTGAGGCCTGAAAAGGCAACCGCAGCCAAGATGGTTCCGGCGATGCCTCCACCAAATGCTCCGGCAAATTGCATGCTCGAGTCGCTCACTCCCTGAACGCCAACCTTGTCAGCCGGTGGGAGAGTAGCGGTAAGTAGGGCGGCGCCCGAAACCGTCGACGCACTCCAGCCCAAACCCAGAAGAAAAAGCCCGAGTGTGATTTGCTCGTGGCTGTGGCCAGAGGTGGCCGAGACAATCAGCGAAACGATATAAACAGCCTGGCCGATTAGCACGGTTTGAATCTGTCCGAGCTTGTCGGCGAGGATTCCAAAAATTGGCGAAAACGCATACATTCCGGCGATGTGTAGTGAAATCACAAACCCAACCATCGCGAGATCTGCGCCATCGTGCTTCATGTGTACCGGAGTCATCGACATCACCGAAACCATGACCATGTGGGCTAGTGCAATGGTCAGAACCGCGTAGGCAGCCTTCGGGTTGGCGCGCAAAATCTTGAATGCGTTCGCGATCGAAGTCTTAGGCTTCAGTGCGCTCTTGTTGGTCAGTTCCTGAGCTACCTTCAGCGGGTCGGGTCGAAGCCCGAAGAAGAACACCGAGGAGGCGAGTATTTGGGCGACGATGGTGATTGCGAACGGACCGGTCATGGTTGGCATGCCTAGCCAGTGGCCGATGACTTCACCAGGCCCGAAGAGGTTCGGGCCGATTACTGCTCCAACCGTGGTTGCCCAGACGACCAGGGCTAGGTCGCGACCGGTACGGCCGGTGTCTGGCAGGTCGGTTGCTGCGAAGCGAGCCTGAAGGCCAACCGCAGAGCCTGCACCCATGAGGAAGAGGGCGAGAAGCAGAAGTGGAAAGATTCGGGTACTGGCTGCGGTAATCACCAGAAGGGCGCCAGCGATGGCGATGAACGCGCCGATTGCCAGCGAGATGCGTCGTCCTAGTTTGTTTGCGACCCTCGCCAAAGGAATCGCGGCAAATGCAGCACCAAGGGTGGAGAAGGTGGCAGCGGCACCAGACCAGCTTTCCGTGCCAGAAAGGTCTGCTGCGAGAAGTGCGCCAATCGAGAGGGTTGACCCCAAGCCGAAGCCAGAAAGTACCTGACCCGAAGCCAAAACTCGAACTGTTCTTTTTTGTAAAGCCGAAAGCTGTGTTGCATCCACCCCGTAAGACTACGCCTACTTCGGTAAACTTGAAGTTCCCCCAGTATTTGTAAGGTGTGATGTCTGTGAAGCCACTTACCCTGGCCGAAAAGGTTTGGAGAGACCACCTAGTGGTCAAAGGTACCGATGGTGCGCCTGACCTGCTCTACATTGACCTACACCTTCTGCACGAGGTAACCAGCCCTCAGGCTTTCGATGGTCTGCGCATGGCCGGACGTCCGGTTCGTCGCCCAGACCTCACCATTGCCACCGAAGACCACAACACTCCAACCTGGGATATCGACAAGCCGATTGCCGATGTGACCAGCCGTACCCAGATTGAGGCGCTTCGTAAGAACGCTGCTGAATTTGGTGTACGTATTCACTCGCTCGGCGATGTGGAGCAGGGCATCGTCCACGTGGTAGGCCCACAACTTGGTCTAACCATGCCTGGTCTTACCGTGGTCTGTGGCGACTCACACACTTCAACCCACGGTGCTTTCGGTGCGTTGGCATTCGGCATTGGAACCTCTGAAGTTGAGCACGTTCTAGCCACCCAGACCCTGCCGCTAAAGGCCTTCAAGACCATGGCCATCAACGTTGAGGGCACCCTGCGCCCAGGCGTCACCGCCAAGGACATCATCTTGGCTGTGATTGCCAAGATCGGTACCGGTGGTGGTCAAGGCTATGTTCTTGAATACCGCGGATCGGCAATTCGCGCGCTTTCCATGGAAGCTCGCATGACCAT
>JBEGRZ010000006.1:0-59448 GCA_041180115.1 Actinomycetota bacterium | reverse complement strand
GCTTCGAGAGCATCGGCAATCTGAGCGGTCAGGTTTTCCTGAAGCTGAGGACGAGCACCGAGAAGTTCAACCAGCTTTGGCAGACGACCTAGACCAATCACGCGGTCGCTCGGTAGGTAGGCGATGTGGGCAACACCGGTGAACGGAAGCAGGTGATGCTCGCAGATTGAGACGAACTCGATGTCTTTGAGGATCACCATCTCGTTGTGTTCTGCCGGGAAGGTGTCTTGCAGAACCTCTAGCGGATCGGCGTCGATGCCCTTGAAGAATTCCTTGTAAGCCTCGGCAACCTTTTCAGGGGTCGCCTTCAGTTCGTCGCGATACGGGTCTTCGCCGATAGCCGAAATAAGTTCGACTACCGCGCGCTTTACCCGCTCGCTATCGAACACTATTTGGCCTTCGCTGCCTTCTTCTTAGGGATGGCAATCGGGGCAATCTTCGAAACCGGACGGGTCTTCTTCGAGAGCCACTGGGCGCGCTTTGGAAGTTTCTTCACAGCCTTGAAGATCTTGGCGATCTCGTCCTGGTTTAGAGTCTCGCGCTCCATAAGTGCCTTGGCGGTTGCGTCAAGAACCTTGCGGTTAAGGGTTAGAGCCTTGTAGGCCTCGTCCTGGGCGGCATCAAGAATCGCACGGATCTCGGCGTCGATCACCTGAGCGGTGGCTTCCGAGTACTCCTTGGCCTGAGCCATGTCGCGGCCGATGAAGACTTCGCCACCGTTTGCAAAACTCACCGAACCGAGGGTCGATGAGAATCCGTACTGGGTGACCATCGAGCGGGCAATGTTGGTTGCCTTCTCGAAGTCGTTCGAGGCGCCGGTGGTTGGGTCGTGGAACACGATCTCTTCGGCAACGCGACCACCCATGGCATAGGCGATCTGATCTAATAGCTGGTTACGGGAAACCGAGTAGCGGTCTTCGAGAGGAAGAACCATGGTGTAACCGAGGGCACGGCCGCGAGGAAGAATAGTGATCTTCGAAACCGGGTCCGAGTGGTTTAGCGATGCCGCGACCAGTGCGTGACCGGCCTCGTGGTAAGCCGTGTTTAGGCGCTCCTTCTCCTGCATCATACGAGTCTTCTTCTGCGGGCCACCGATTACGCGGTCGATCGATTCGTCCATGATTTCCATGGTGATCTTCTTCTGGCCGAGACGGGCGGTTAGCAGGGCAGCCTCGTTTAGAACGTTGGCTAGGTCGGCGCCGGTGAAGCCTGGGGTGCGGCGAGCAACGACCGCTAGGTCTACACTCTCATCAACCGGCTTGCCCGCTGCGTGAACCTTCAGGATCTGCTCGCGACCGATTAGGTCTGGTGCGCCAACACCGATTTGACGGTCGAAACGACCAGGGCGCAGTAGCGCTGGGTCAAGAACGTCTGGGCGGTTGGTTGCGGCAATCAGGATGATGTTGGTGTTCTCTTCGAAGCCGTCCATCTCAACCAAAAGCTGGTTTAGGGTCTGCTCGCGCTCATCGTTTCCGCCACCGATACCGGCACCGCGGTGACGACCGACGGCGTCAATTTCGTCGACGAAGATGATGGCTGGAGCACTCTGCTTGGCTTGGGTAAAGAGGTCACGAACTCGGGACGCACCCACACCAACGAACATCTCCACGAAGTCTGAACCCGAGATGCTGAAGAATGGAACTCCGGCTTCACCGGCAACTGCCTTCGCGATAAGGGTCTTACCGGTTCCCGGCGGGCCGTATAGCAAGACACCGCGAGGAATCTTCGCTCCGAGCTCCTGGAACTTCTTCGGCTCCTTGAGGAACTCTTTGATTTCTTGAAGCTCTTCGATCGCTTCGTCGGCGCCGGCTACATTCGCAAAGGTGACCTTGGTGTTCTCCTTGTTGAACTGCTTGGCACGAGACTTACCGAAGTTCATGGCACGGCTGTTGCTACTGCCGATTCCAGTCATCATGAAGTAGAAGATGGCACCGATCAGCAAGATCGGGAATATGCTTCCGAGCAGGCTCACATACCAAGGGGTTGATTCGATCTCGTCGTTGTAGCCATCGGTGATACTGGCCTGGTCGATGGCGTCCATGACGATGCCTGCGCGAGCGTAGACGAAGTGGAACTGAACGTGCTTGCTCTTGGTCTTGAAATCTTCGCTGGCAAGCACGATGTCTACTCGCTGTGAGCCATCGTAGACCTTGACGCTCTTAGCCTTGCCGTCCTTGATCAGCTGCAGACCGTAACTGGTGTCAACCGACTTATAGGTGACACCGGACTGACCGCCGAGCTGTAGACCGAAAAATACGGCGAAACCGGCGAGCGCAATCCAAAGAATTGGACCACGAAGGAATTTCTTCATTTTGTCTGACAAAGAGTTAGGCCTCTCCCTAATAGGTGTTTCAAGGGGAATAACACAAGGCTACCCGCCTATCTTCCCCAATTAGATAGTTGTTCGCCGAGGGCGAGAATTGGCTAAGAGTAAACTTTCGGAGCCAAAATCGCTACACCCTTGAGGGTGCGGTAACGTTCGGCATAGTCAAGCCCGTAACCAACTACGAACTCGTTAGGAATATCGAAGCCAACGCTCAGCACTTCGACCTCAACCTTGGCTGCGGCCGGCTTGCGAAGCAGGGCTGCGATTTCCACCGAAGCGGCACCGCGAGCCTTTAGGTTACCGACCAGCCATGACAAAGTAAGTCCGGAGTCGATGATGTCTTCGACGATTAGTACGTGGCGGCCGAGGACATCGGCGTCTAGGTCTTTGAGAATTCGAACCACACCAGACGACTGCGTGCCGGAACCGTAGGAAGAAACTGCCATCCAGTCCATGGTCACCGGGATCTGCATGGCACGGCTCAAATCGGCCATGAACATGACGGCACCCTTTAGAACTCCAACCAGCAGAACGTCACGGCCCGCATACTTGGCATCTAGTTCGGCTGCCATTTCGGCAACTCTGGCGTCAATCTGTTCTCCGGTAACGAGTACCGAGGTGAGGTCGTCGGCGACTTTTTCTAGATCCACTTAGCAAGCTCCAGGTTTTAGGTTTTTTGTGGTGTTGAACGAAATAATTTCGCCCGTGCGTTCTACTCTAACGCCTGGCAGGGTGAGCGGTTTCTGTCCGTGCCAATCGGTTAGGAGTCGGTCGATTTCTAGGACGTGGCTTCGGTGCAGGTGCGCCTGGAATAAGGCACCAGCCATTCGGTAAACGCGGAATCGAATCGCAGGTTGTAACTCAGACAGAGCGGCATTGGTCGCTTGCAGTGAACGCGCGGTATTTTTGAAAACTCTCGCGTAGGCGGCTTCAGCCAATTCGTCTAGCAGGTCGGCGTCTTCACGGAGCTGATCCGCGGTACGGCTTAGCGCTTCGACGATGCCTGGCCCGAGTTCTGCTTCCATTGCTGGCAGCAGGTTCTGGCGCACGCGAACCCTAGTGAACTGTTCGTCCTGGTTGTGTGGGTCACTCCAGTAACCAATGCCGGCATCTTCGCAGGCGGCAACCGTGGTCGCTCTGGAGACGCAGAGCAGTGGGCGGAGGTACCGGCCGGCAAGTTCGGCCATCCCGCTAAGGCTGCGGGCGCCTGAGCCTCTAGCGAGGCCTAGCAACACAGACTCCGCTTGATCGTTCTGGTTGTGGCCGAGCAGCACGTATCGCGCATCAAGTTCGGCGGCCATTTCGTCGATGGCCAAGTAGCGAGCCGAGCGGGCTGCGGCTTCCGGTCCACCCTCGCTGGCAACGGTCACCGGCACCACGCGAACCGGGTCGAAACCCATCTCTTTCAAGGCTGCGGCGGTTTCGTTCGCAACCGTCTTGGTGATTTCCTGCAACCCGTGCTCAACAATTACCGCGCCGATTCGAAGCCTGAACTTCGGACCTTCAAAGGCGACAGCGTTTGCCAAAGCCATTGAGTCTGGTCCGCCTGAACAGGCAACGAGGACGAGATCGCCGCTAGCCACCCCGTGGCGCTCCAACGCGTCACGCGTGAATCTGCGCAAATCGGCAACCGCCGGAGTGAGCCTTGGACGTGTCGACACTTTCGCTCTTTCGATAGACTTCTGCCATCAAGCCTATTTAGGAGAATCATGGGTTACGAAGTAGTTATCGAAATTCCTCGCGGCAGCCGCAACAAGTATGAGGTTGACCACGAGACCGGTCGCGTTCACCTAGACCGCGTTTTGTTCACCCCGTTTGTGTACCCGGTTGACTACGGCTACTTCGACAAGACTCTCGGTGGCGACGGCGATCCGCTAGACGCACTGGTTCTTCTGGAATTCCCTGTTTTCCCTGGTGTCGTCGTAGATGTTCGTCCGGTTGCTGTTCTTCCTATGGAAGACGATGGCGGCATCGACGAGAAGCTAGTTTGCGTTCCTACCAAGGACCCTCGCTGGGCTCACATCCAGGACCTAGCCGACCTACCTGCTCAGACCAAAAACGAGATCGAGCACTTCTTCACTCACTACAAGGACCTTGAGCCAGGCAAGTGGGTAAAGGTTGGCGAATGGGCTGGCAAGGATGCTGCCGAGAAGCTAATCAAGGAAGCCCAGGAACGCTACGTTCACTAAGCGCTAGGACGGGCTGCGTAAGGGAATAGTTCTCCCCAACGCATCGGTACTTCACGAACATACGCACCAGGACGAGGTGCTTCGATCATCTTGCCGTTTCCGCTGTAGATGGCGATGTGGTACTTGTCGCCGTCGAATGCTCCCGAGCGGGTGTAGAAAATTAAGTCGCCAGGCTGTCGGTCCTTCATTGGAACCAGCTGTTTCTTCTGCGCGGCCATTCTGAACTGAGCCACTACCGAGTGCCAACTAATGTAAATGCCGGCAGCCTTTTGGTAAGTGGTCATGGTGAGCCCCGAGCAGTCCCAGTAGGTCATGCCGGAAGCGCCGAAAACATAGACATCACCGATTTGCGCTCTTGCGAAAGCCAAAACCTTGCGAACAACCTCAGGGTCGGCATCGTCTACGTGATAGAGCGAGGGTGCGGTGAGCACGCTGCCAGAACTTCCAGCGTTCTGCCTGGCTTCGGCAGCGATACCTTCTGCTCGGCGACGCTCAAGATCGGCACTAGTTCTCTGAAGTGTGGCTAACTGCTTGTAGAAGGTAGCCTGCAGTTCCTTGTTCGCTGCAACCTTGGTCGCCAGCGCGGTAGCCACGTTGGCAGCCTCTTGGTATGCGGCCTTGGCAACTTTGGTCTTGGTGGCCTGCTCTACCTTGGCAACATTCAACTGGTCGGTGACCGATTGCGCGTAACGCTGCAATTCCACTGCCTTGCGGTAGGTGGTGTCGTTTTGCTTTGCTAAGCGGTCGTTGGCACCGAGCTTGTAGAGCAGGTTGTCGGCCTGACCAGCACCGAGCATCAGCGATACGCCGTTTCCGGCAGCTCCGCCGCGATACATCTGCGAAGCAATCTGGGCGAGGCGACCCTTGGCTTGATTGGCTTGGGCGTTTGCGGTGTCGGCCTGACCCTGCAACACGGCAACGCGGTCTGAGATCACTTTGAGGTCTTGCTTTGCCTGGTTGTATTTTTCACCGAGCACCAGCGCTTGGTCGGAAAGCTTGTCTTCTTCTTTCATCTGGTCGGCGAGAATGCTGTTGAATCTGGCGATCAGTGCGCGCTTCTTGGCAACGTTATTCTTGGCAGCCTGAACCTCAGCCCAAGTTGGATAACTTGGCACAGCCCAGCTGGCAGGAACCAAATTTACCCCGACGCTGAAGGTCGCGGCGAGGACAAAAACCCCTGCGGCGCGTGCAATCAGCGTGCTTTTCTTCACAATTCAAAACTAACATCGACGCTTTTGTTCGCACCTTAGGGTTGGCTGTGAATCTGTGGGGTTGCGAAGAGACAAAAACCTAATGTAATGTTGAGCACTGGTGCTAAGCAGTATCAAACTTTGCCGGCCCCATCGTTTAGAGGCCTAGGACACCGCCCTTTCACGGCGGCAGCACGGGTTCGAATCCCGTTGGGGTCACCACAAAGTTTGAAACTACGAAGCAACACATCTGGTCCTGTAGCGCAGTTGGTTAGCGCGCCGCCCTGTCACGGCGGAGGTCGCGGGTTCAAGTCCCGTCAGGATCGCTGGGTTGTCGAAAGACTACTCAAGGCTCTGTAGCTCAGTTGGTAGAGCGAACGACTGAAAATCGTTAGGTCCGCGGATCGATGCCGCGCGGAGCCACTCAAAAATCCCGAATCTCACGCTCGGGATTTTTGTTGTTTTAGGAGGGGTCAATGCTGACAATCTTTCTAGGCTTCAGTGCCTCGGTGGTCTACGGATTCGCCGATTTCTTTGGCGGACTAGCGACCCGCAAAATCAACGCGATGATGGTGACCCTGGTCTCGGGACTTAGCGGTCTCGGCTTTCTTCTTCTGATCTCCCCTTGGCTCGGTCTCAAGCTAGAGTCCGGCAGTATCTTCTGGGGAATCATGGCAGGTTTGTTCGCGGCCGTTGCCGTTACCGCTCTCTACGCGTCGCTGGCCATCGGCCCGATAGCAATTCTTTCTCCGCTCGGTGCCATCGTCTCGGCGCTGGTGCCAATGGGGTTCGGTCTGTTCTTCAAGGGTGAAACCTTCACCACGGCTGGAACCCTGGCTCTAATCGGTATCGTGGTCGCGGTTGGTTTGGTTGGTTTCGTACCAGGCTCAGACGTTCGCCTGCCTTCGTTCAAGGGATTAGCGTATGGGCTTATCGCCGGTGCCTCGATCGGTGGCATTCTGATTTGCATCGCACAGGCTCCGGCAGATTCTGGGCTCACCCCCATTGTGTTCCTGCGTGGATCGAGTGCGGTGGTCATGGCAATCATCATCGGAATCGGATTCCTGATTGGCCGCGGAGCAAAAAGCCCAGAAGCCACCAGCAGAGGTTGGCAGGCTGCAATCTGGGCCGGTGTCTTAGATGCCACGGCGAACACTCTGTTTCTGACCGCAATGCGTTTCGGGGAGCTAACCATCGTTGCGGTACTTACCGCGCTCTACCCTCTGGGAACCATCATTCTGGCTCGAGTGTTTCTGAAAGAAAAGGTTGCGAAAGTGCAACTGGCGGGAGTGCTGCTTGCACTTTCGTGCAGCGCACTCCTCGCCAGTGGAATTTAGTTAGGGCTTACTTGCCGCAGTTGCAACCGCCGCAGTTGCAGCCATCCTGGAACTTGATCATTTAGCGCCTCCTTCCATTTCTTGCCTCTACTTTGAGCATACGCCCGAGAGTTAGACTCGCAAGTAATTACTCCACAGGCGAAATAGGGGAAAACATGACTGCAGTTCGCAATCGTTGGATTGGTCTGGTCTTCATCGCGATGGGTATCTCCCTCGTAATCATCGACGGCACAATCGTCAACACCATCTTCCCGACCGTCATCGAGGCGCTGAACCTTACCTCCACTCAGGTGCAGTGGGTTCAGGAAAGCTACGTGCTGGTGTTCGCTTCCCTGCTTTTGGTCTGGGGTTCACTGGCAGACCGCTTCGGTCGGAAGCTCGTCCTCGTAATCGGTATCACCGTCTTCGTTCTCAGCTCAGTCTGGGCCGGTTACTCAACCGACGCCACCTCGATGATTGCGGCTCGCGTGCTTCAAGGTATCGGTGGGTCAATGGTTCTGCCAACCACACTCTCGCTTGTGAACGCCAACTTCCAGGGCAAAGAGCGCGGGATCGCTTTTGCAGTTTGGGGTGCAACCATCGGTGGCATGGTCGCACTTGGTCCGGTGCTCGGTGGGTGGTTCGCAACCTCGTTTGGCGACGACGGGTGGCGACTGGCGTTCAACGTAAACGCTCCAATCGGACTCATTGTGATTGCCGGTTTGCTCTACTGGGTCGCTGAATCCAAGCAGGAGCAGCGCGAAGGCGGCCTCGACGTCGTTGGTGCACTAATTTCTGTGGTCATGTTCCTAACTTTGGTATTCGGTCTCATCGAAGGTCGTGTCTACGGTTGGTGGGAGCAGACCTCAACTCAGTTCCAGCTGGGCGACTTCGTTTGGCCAACCGACACCATCTCGGTCATTCCGATTTCTCTGGGCATTTCGCTGGTTGCCTTCGTAATTTTCTACTTCTGGGAGCGCGCCCGCGAAAAGGCTCACAAGAACGTGCTTCTAGACCTCGGGCTGTTCCACATCACCTCATTCCGTAATGGTTCGATTGCCGCCCTAATCATCTCGATGGGTGAATTCGGAATTCTGTTCTCGATCCCGCTTTGGCTGCAGAACGTCATCGGAATGTCACCGATTGACTCCGGTTTGGTTCTGCTCTGGCTGGCCGGTGGCTCGTTCTTCGCATCGGGTCTCGCCGGTGGCTTGAGTGGCAAACTACCGGCAGCCCTGGTAGTTCGCATCGGTGTGCTGCTCGAAGTTCTGGCAGTTGCCGGAATCGCGCTATTCGCCAACGTCGAAACCGGCTGGGCTTCGATTGCTCCGAGCCTATTCGTCTACGGACTTGGTATCGGTCTTGCGACGGCTCAGCTAACCGGCGTGATCATGGTCGACGTACCTTTTGAGAAGTCCGGTCAGGGTTCTGGTACTCAGAGCACCGCGCGGCAGGTTGGTTCGGCACTCGGCATTGCGGTTCTGGGAACCATGCTGTTCACGGGAACGCAGCTCTCGATTGAGTCGAAGTTGGCAGACCTCAATGTAAAGGAAGACCAGGCAACCCAAATTTCACAAATCGTTGTGGACAGCGCAGGTTCGGTTATCCCTGCACTGAAGGATGGGCTAGTTGCACAGCAGGTTCCTGAAGCGGTTGCAGAAGACATCGTCACCGCAACCGGAGCGGGTTTCACGGAAGGCACGAAAGCGGCGGCTTGGGCTGCAGCTGGCTTCCTCGGTCTCGGTTTTCTTTCCACATTCCGCCTCGGCAAGCGAAAGGACAAAGGAGTAAAGTAATCCTTTGTGAGCGAACCCAGAGAGAAACGCACCAAACGCCTAATTATTGGTAAAAAGCTTTCCAACCGAAAGCTGGAAGGTGAACTTCTACCCAAGTCGATTGCTCTACCAATCTTCTCGAGCGACCCTCTCTCTTCGGTGGCGTATGGTCCGCAAGAGCTCCTAATGATCCTGACCCTGGGCGCCGTCGGTGGAGTTTCAACTCTCGTTTTCACCCCACTCATTGCCTCGTTCGTGGTCATGCTTTTGACCATCATCATCCTGAGCTATCGCAAAGTAATCAAGGCCTACCCGTCTGGTGGCGGCGACTACGAGGTAGCCCAGACCAATATCGGTGAAAAGTCGGCGCTGATTGTGGCAAGTGCACTGCTCATCGACTACGTGATGACCGTGGCGGTATCGATTTCTTCGGGTACCGACAACCTGATCTCGGCCTTCCCAGAACTGGCACCGTTCCGCATCGAAATCGCGGTTGGATTCATCATCTTCCTGATGGCCATAAACCTTCGCGGTGTTCGCGAATCCGGTTTCGCCTTCGCAGTGCCTACCTACCTGTTCATCGCTAGCGTGATGGTCATGCTTGGAACCGGTCTCTACAAGATGTACGTTCTTGGAGAAGAACTAGCGGCTCCTTCGAAGCACTATGAGGTGCAGGTTGAGCAGCCACTGGTTTCTGGCTCACTGCTACTTATCTTCTTGCTACTACGTTCATTCGCATCGGGTTCGGCAGCACTTACCGGTGTTGAGGCGATTGCCAATGGCGTTCCTGCATTCCGCCAGCCAAAGGTGAAAAACGCTCAGATCACCATGACCTGGATGGGTATCACCGCGATCACGATGTTCGCGGGAATCGTATTCTTCGGTCTGGCATCGGGCGTTCAGTACATCGAAGATCCCGAGCTTCAATTGCACGGAGCAGACCTTGAACTCTTCAACCAAGGCCCACAGCAGTCGGTAATCGCACAGCTCGGTGTTGCCATCTTCGGCAGCGGCTCGATCATGTTCTATGTGCTACAGGCAGCCACCGCGGCCATTTTACTCCTCGCCGCGAACACGGCCTTCAACGGTTTCCCTCTGCTTTCCTCGGTTCTTGCCAAAGACAAGTACGCGCCAAAGGCACTGCTCACCCGTGGTGACCGTTTGGTCTACTCAAACGGCATGCTTTCGCTGACCGCAGCCGCTCTGGTGATGGTTCTGCTATTCGAGGCTGATGTAACCCGCCTGATTCAGCTCTATGTTCTTGGTGTATTCACCTCGTTCACGGTAGGTCAGATCGGTATGCTCCGTCACTGGAAGCGCGGCTTGAAAGACGGCTCGATTAGCAAACGTGAAGCAACCAGCGGACGGATCATCAACGGAATCGGTGCAACGCTGACCGGTGTCGTCCTAGTTATCGTTACCGTCACTAAGTTCCTCGAAGGTGCTTGGTTGGTCTTCGTGATCGCCATTCCGCTGTTCTGGGTCATGTACCAGACCAGACGTTACTACACCGCCATCGAGCAAGAGATCGCACTCGACCAGCACACCAAGTTCGGTAGCAACGGCGACTACGCTGTAGTGCTGATGGACAAGCTCAACAAACCACAGCTCAAGGCTCTGGACTACGCACTATCTAGCAAGCATGACCGTCTAGATGTTTTGCACATCGCAGTTGATCCGGAACGTTCGGAGCAGTTCCAGAAGGAATGGAAAGACTACGGAATTAAGGTTCCACTAAAGATCATTGATTCCCCGTTCCGTGAGTTCAGTGCACCGCTGATCGAATACCTTGAGGGTCACCGAGTTCGCTACGGCCGCGAGCGCATCGCTGTTTACCTACCGAAGTACATTGTTGGTCACTGGTGGGAAGCGATCTTCCATAACCACCGCGCCAACCGTCTGCGCACCCGTCTGCTCTATGTTCGTGGCGTAATGGTGACTTTGGTTCCTTGGCGTCTTGAGTCTGCCGAAAAGTTCAACCCGTTCCTGCGTAAGCCTCTGCCTGGTGACGCTCGTCGCGGTGAGGTCGTTCGCCCACTCGAACGCGCCCACCACAACCGTAAACGAGGACGCAACGCCGTCTACAAGGTCACCGCAGATGACACAGACGACATGGAGTAATCCTTGTCGACCTGGAAACTCACTGGATTGGTATTTGCCGGTGGCGCTCTCGGTAGCGCCGCCAGGTACTTCCTTTCGGTCGATTTTCACCAGTCAATCTGGCTCTGGATTGTGAACTTGGTCGGGGCACTGCTCCTCGGCTACGTTCAGGTCAATCGCGCCTTCTCGTCAAAGACTTCTCAGAGTTTCTGGGCTACCGGATTCGCCGGTGGTTTCACCACCCTCAGCGGTCTAATCACGTTCGAGTCTTTTGGCGGCGACAACACCTTCATCTACCTGGCAGTTCAGGTGGCAATTGGCGTAGTGGTTTACTGGGTCGGGCGAATCCTGGGAGGTGAGCGTCCGTGGTCGAACTCCTAGTGGTTGCTCTCTTCGGTGGAATCGGCGCGGTGCTTCGAGGCCTACTCGGCAACTTCAAGGGCTACCTGCCTTGGGGAATCCTGATTGCCAATACCATGGCCAGTTCGGTGGCTGGTTGGGCGATGCTCACCGATCAGCGCCTCGACCTTGTTCTGGTTGCTGGCCTTGCCGGCGGACTCTCCACCTTCTCAACCTTCGTGGGTCAGACCTGGCAGCTCATGATTGAAGAGCGCCGACTAGCGGCACTTCTGAATGTTGGGCTCAACCTGATCCTGCCGTTCACTGCAATTGCCATAGTCACCCTTTGTCTGTAACCCTTGATAAACTAGCCGCTAGGTTTTAATTCCCAATTTTCAGTTAGGGGGCTCGCCATGGGGCGTGGCCGTCAAAAAGCGAAGCACACTAAAGTTGCGCGCGAACTAAAGTACTTCAGCCCAGACACCGATCTTTCTGCGCTGGAGAAGGAACTTGCCGTCTCAGAAGAAGGCGACGAACTAGTCGACAAGTGGGCTGACCTCTACCCAGAAGACGACGAAGAAGCCGAAGACGACGCCGCGGAAGAGACAGAAGACAAGTGAAGCGCATTTTTGCGGCCGTAACTACGGCCATTTTTGTTGTTCTCGCCACAGCTGGTTGCATCAAGGTCGACATGGGAGTTACCATCTCAGACCAAGACACCGTTTCGGGAAGCACCTTCTTTGCCTTCAACTCCAAACTGGTTGAGATTGCTAAGCAGAATGGCGCCGGCGAGGACATGTTCGATACCACTTCGATGTTCGCAGCCCAGGATGGCATCACCACAGAAAGCTTTAGCGAAGCAGGCTACGAAGGCACCAAGTACAACTTCAAAGACCTACCGCTAGACAAGTTCTTCAGCCAGAGCGATTCCTCTTCATTTCACGTGGAGCGCCAAGGCGACCAGCTAATCGTGTCTGGTCTGATGGACACCAGCGGTGGCTCCACCGACGTCGATGCGGTTCGCAACAACCCTAAGACCAAGGAACTGTTCGATGGCAGCGGCATCAAGGTGAGCATCACCCTGCCTGGTCAAATCATTTCCACCAACGGTAAGCAGGATGGCAACACCATCACCTGGACCGGTGAGGTTGGTGAGGTAATCAACTTCAAGGCAGTTACAGACACCTCTGGCAAGGTAATTGCTTCGAACCCTAAGGGCTCGAGCGGCACTGCTGACGCCGACTACAGCTGGGTTTGGTACCTGGTTGCAGGCGTTGTAGTAGTCGGAGGCACTGCAGCGTTCGTGCTACTGCGCAAACGCTCCAACTAGTTTTACGGCTCCGCCGTCAACGCCCTTGGCGCCCTGAACAAATCCGCTCAGGTCGGTAGGGGCGTTTTCAATTGCCCCTAAAGTCCAGGTGTGGAATCCGCGAGCGCTCAGGAAGCTTGTAATTCCCGCAGCTGATTCTGCCGAAACTACAAGTGCCTGGCCGAGACCTAGGTTCCAGGTTCCCTCAACCGACTCCAGGGAGAAACCGCCCCATTGGGAAAGAATGCGGAACACCGAAAGCGGTGACCAGGTTGAACGGTCAACCGCAAGCGAAACACCCTGAGGCAGCACACGAGCAAGGTTCGCCGCGATACCTCCGCCGGTGATGTGGCTCATGGCGTGAACGCCGCTTCCTAACTCAGACTCGAGTAAGTCGTTGAGCACACCGGTGTAAAGACGGGTTGGGGTGAGCAGTGCTTCACCGAGGTTGCCACCAAATTCGTCTATGTGGTCTGTGTACTTCAAACCGCGATCGGCAACAACCTTACGAACCAGCGAGTAGCCGTTCGAGTGCAGGCCGGAAGCCTCAATACCTAGGACGACATCGCCGACCTTGACGTTCTGTGGGCCGAGCAACTTCGACGCGTCAACCACACCAACCGCAGCACCGGCCACGTCGTAATCATCTGGCTCGAGTAGCCCTGGGTGTTCAGCGGTCTCGCCACCAACCAGTGCCACACCAACCTCTGAACAGGCTTCCGCAATTCCACGAACGATGTCCGCGATGCGGTTTGGAACCACCTTGCCACAGGCAATGTAGTCGGTCATGAATAGGCTCTTGGCGCCAACCACCACGATGTCATCAACAACCATGCCAACCAGGTCTTGGCCGATGGTGTCATGCTTATCAATCGCCTGCGCGATTGCGACCTTGGTGCCCACGCCGTCTGTTGAGGTAGCAAGCAGTGGCTGCTGATAGTTCTTGATGAACGAGACGTCCATCATTCCGGCAAAGCCGCCGAGACCACCAAAGACTAGGTCGTTGTGCGTTGCCGCGACCGAACGCTTCATCAACTCAACCGCTAGGTCACCAGCTTCGGTGTCGACTCCGGCTTTGGCGTAGGCGTTCTCGGTCATGCGTTCTTTTCTGCGTCGGTGACCACAGCGTTGAGCTCTGAGTCAGGGCCGGGTTCACACGAAGCAGCATCGCTGCGCTCGAGTAGGTTCTTTCCCAACCGGTCAGCGGTTGGAAGTTCGATCGGGTACTTACCCGTAAAGCAGGCGGTGCAGAGTTCACTCTCCTGCTGGTTGGTGGACGCAATCATGCCGTCCTTGGAAAGGTAACCAAGGCTGTCTGCGTTAATCGACTTACGAACATCCTCAACCCCGAGACCGGTGGCAATCAGTTCGGCACGAGTAGCGAAGTCGATTCCGTAGAAGCAAGGCCAGGTAATCGGTGGGCTCGAGATACGAATGTGAATCTCGGCAGCACCGGCTTCACGAAGCATCTGCACCAGGGCGCGCTGGGTGTTACCGCGAACGATTGAGTCGTCGATGACGATGATGCGCTTGCCACGAATAACTTCCTTCAGCGGGTTTAGCTTGAGGCGAATACCGCGCTGACGAATGGTCTGCGACGGCTGAATGAAGGTACGGCCAACGTAGGCGTTCTTCACGAGGCCGTGACCGAACGGAATGCCAGACTCCTGCGAGTAACCGATCGCGGCTGGGGTTCCAGACTCAGGGGTCGGAATTACCAGGTCTGCCTCGATTGGGTATTCACGAGCGAGCTGACGGCCCATTTCAACGCGGGCGTCATAGATGTTGCGTCCGTTGATGGTGGTGTCTGGGCGGGCGAGGTACACGTACTCGAACACACAGCCGGCACGCTTTTTCTCGGCGAAGTTAGTGGAACGAAGACCGTTCTCATCGATGGCGATAAGTTCGCCTGGCTCAATCTCACGAACGAAAGAGGCACCGACGATGTCTAGCGCTGCGGTCTCGGAGGCAACCACCCAGCCGCGCTCCAAACGACCGAGAACCAAAGGACGAACGCCCTGAGGATCACGAGCAGCATAAAGCGTAGTTTCGTCCATGAACACCAAACAGAAGGCGCCCTGAACCTTAGGCAGAAGCTCAAGCGCGGTTGCCTCCAGGGTGTGGTCGAGGTCGCCAGCCATCAGCGCGGTAAGAACCGCGGTGTCGGTGGTGTTACCACCGGTGATCTCGTTGCTCTCCTGGTTTGGGTAGCGTTCCTTAAGTAGGTCGAGTAGGTCTGCGGTGTTGGTCAGGTTCCCGTTGTGGGCCAGAGCCACGGTTCCAGCAGAAGTGCGTCCGAGGGTTGGCTGAGCGTTACGCCAAGAGGAAGAACCGGTGGTGGAGTAACGGTTGTGGCCAACCGCAATGTGACCGGTCAGCGATTCAAGCGACGACTCGGAGAAGACCTGAGAAACCAAACCCATGTCTTTGTAAACCAAAATCTTGTTGCCATCTGAGGTGGCGATACCGGCCGATTCCTGGCCGCGGTGCTGGAGAGAGTAGAGACCGAAGAAGGTTAGCTTCGCGACTTCTTCGCCCGGAGCCCACACACCGAAGACTCCACACTGATCCTGTGGCCCGGATTCGTCGGGTAGCAAATCGTGATTCAACAGACCGTCGCCACGAAGCATAGCTACCCTCGATTCGAATATTTTGCGGGGATTACTTCAACAAGTTTAGCGGCTACGCGTGGCCTCTACGGTCTTGGCTCTTTTTCGCGAAACCAAATCGATTAGCAGAGCAACAATTAGGCCGACGATCGCTCCAAGCACAACCAGGTAACCGATCAGGTAGCCGAGAATCGGCTGCGCGGTGCGCGACTCTTCGTCGATGTTGGCGTTTAGGAAAAGAGCAAAGATTAGGCCCAAAACTCCGAACACGATCATGAACGGAAGGAACTTCGGGGCTCTGCGAATGCGAACTTTTTCTTTAGGCATAGTTCTATTGAACCACTAACGCCAAATTGGCAGGGCGTCCTCGATTTCGGCGCGAGTACCTGAGGCTGAGATCTTGCCCTGGCCATAAAGCGAATCCCAAGTGACTTCGCCAACCGCGAGCGCAAACCAATCCAGTGGTGAAAGTTCAATCACATTCGGCGGAGTTCCTCTGCGGTGTTCTAACCCCGCGATGCACTGCACGGCAACCAGCGGCGGCACACGCAGTTCAACCGAACCACCCGGACGAAGTACGCTCAGCTCCTCAGCCAAATACCGAACCGCCATCTGAAACTGCGGGTCTGAATTCACGCGCTTGGTCGAGTCTGCCAGAACGGCCCGAACGGCATCGATTCCGTCGCTTACCTTCACTCGTCTCTGTGGCATTCTTCAAGCCTAGACTCTGGCTTAAACTTGAATCATGAAAATCCTCGTACTCGGTTCTGGCGCGCGCGAGCACGCCATCGTCAAGGCACTGATCCGCACCGGCACTAACCCTGAGAGCATCACGGTTGCGCCTGGCAACGCAGGTATCGCCGCCGATGTCTATTGCGACCACCGCCTCAACATGATGGACCCTGCCGCAGTAAACGAGTATGCAAACCACGGAGGCTTCGGCCTGGTTGTAGTTGGCCCTGAGGCTCCACTGATCGAAGGTGTTGCCGACCCACTCCGTGAATCGGGCATCCCAGTATTTGGTCCTAGTAAAACCGCAGCGCAGCTCGAAGGCTCGAAGGCTTTCGCCAAAGATGTAATGGCTAACGCGGGCGTTCCAACCGGTCGCGCTCACGAGTGCCAAACCATCGAAGAGGTTGAAAAAGCCATCGACGATTTCGGCGCTCCATACGTGGTGAAGGCAGACGGCCTGGCCGCCGGAAAGGGCGTAATCGTCACCAGCGACCGCTACGCTGCCATCGAGCACGCCAAGAAGTTCATCCACCTCGGCATCCTGGTTGAAGAGTTCCTAGATGGCGAAGAGGTTTCGCTGTTCTTCCTGAGCGACGGTAAGACCGTGCTTCCGCTGACCCCAGCCCAAGACTTCAAGCGCGCTTTCGACGGCGATGCCGGGCCGAACACCGGGGGCATGGGTTCCTACACCCCACTACCTTGGCTTCCTGCCGGTTTCGTTGAAGAAGTAAAACTCAGCATCGCGCAGCCAACTGTTGACCAGCTGGCTAAGCAAGGCGCCCCTTTCGTGGGCCTACTCTACTGCGGTCTGATCGTCACCAAGGCTGGCATCCGCGTAATCGAATTCAACGCCCGCTTCGGAGACCCTGAGACGCAGGTTGTTCTAAGACGTCTAGAGACCCCGCTAGAGGGCCTTTTGCTCAACGCCGCCACTGGTCGCCTGGATGGGCTGAAAGACCCAGAGTTCAACAGCAATGTTGCCGTGGCAGTGGTTGTTGCCAGCGAGGGCTACCCAGACACTTCAGCTCCCGACCGAGAGCTAAGCGGAATCCACCAGGCAGAGGGCATCGATGACGTTGAGGTTTGTGTTGCGGCAGCCAAGCTCGAAGACGGAAAGCTGGTCGCCAACGGAGGCCGCGTGCTGAGTGTGGTGGCAACTGGCAAAGACTTTAAGCACGCCAGAGAACTGGCCTACCAGGGTGTAGCCAAAATAAAGCTTGAGGGCTCCCACTTCCGCTCAGACATCGCCGCAAAGGTAGCCAATGACTAAGACCATTCCAGGCTGGCACCACGTCTACAGTGGCAAGGTACGCGACCTGTACGAGCACGATGACCCACAGTTCGCCCACCTGATCCTGGTAGTCGCCAGCGACCGCGTGAGCGCCTTTGACCACGTTCTAGAGCCTGCCATCCCAAACAAGGGCAAGCACCTCACCACCCTCACCAACTGGTGGTTTGATCGACTTTCGGTTGAGAACCACATTTCGCAAGAACTCCCGGTTCCTGAAGAAGTGCAAGGACGAGCAACCGTTGCCAAGAAACTCGAGATGTTCCCAATCGAGTGTGTGGTTCGCGGCTACATTTCCGGCTCGGGCTGGAAAGAGTACGAGCAGACCGGGGAGATTTGCGGAGTGAAACTTCCTGCAGGCCTTACCTTCGGCGCCAAACTTCCGGAACCAATCTTCACCCCTGCCTTCAAGGCCGAGCTAGGCGACCACGACGAAAACATCACCTTCGAGCGCGTAATCGAACTAATCGGTGAAGAAAACGCCAACAACCTAAAGCGCCTCTCCCTAGACGTCTTCAACAAGGCCTCGGAGCTCGCTGAGAAGGCCGGACTAATCCTGGCCGACACCAAGTTCGAATTCGGAATTGACCCTGCCACCGGCCACACCGTCCTCGGTGACGAAGTGCTGACCCCAGACTCGTCACGCTTCTGGTCGAAGCAAGCCTGGGAACGCGGTGAGCGCAAAGAGTCTTTCGACAAGCAGATTGTTCGTAACTGGCTTGCAGCCAACTGGGACCAGACCGGCACACCGCCAGCCCTACCTAACGAGATCGTCGAACAGACCGAGGGCAAGTATGCCGAACTAGTCGAGCGACTAACCCAAGAAGTGGCTTAGCCTACTTCTTCTTTTTCTTTAGAACCTTGGCTGCCTCAGCTTGGGCAGCTTCCGTAGCTTTTGCCTTGCGGTCCCAAACCTGCAGGGCCACCTTCAAAATGATCAATCCGATTAGTGCAATGCACACGTTGATAAATAGCTGAATTCCAGGATTGTCCATAGGGCGAGCATAGCGAAAGGGCCCGGGATTACTCCCGAGCCCTTCCAACTTTGTTGCGATGCTGTTACTTGTTTAGACCCTTAAGGATGTTCACAAGGAAAGCGGTTACTACGGTACCAACAGCAATTGCTAGTACGTAGGTTAGTAGGCCGCCTACTAGTGGGAACACGAAGATACCGCCGTGTGGGGCAGGTAGGGTGTTGCCGAATAGACCTACTAGAGCACCGGTGATACCCGAACCGACCATGATCGATGGGATTACCTTGGCTGGGTCAGCAGCAGCGAATGGGATTGCACCTTCAGAGATGAACGATGCACCTAGTAGCCATGCAGCCTTACCGTTTTCACGCTCGCTGTCGTCGTATAGCTTCTTGTTTAGAACGGTTGCTAGAGCCATACCTAGAGGTGGGGTCATACCAGCAGCCATAACGATAGCCATGATTACGAAGCCCTGGTCGTTGGTGCCAGCAAGTGCTGCAGCAAGACCAGTGGTAGCGAAACCGTAAGCAACCTTGTTAACAGGGCCACCCATGTCGAAGGCCATCATTAGACCAAGGACTAGACCAACAACTGCTAGAGCGGCGCCCGAAAGACCGTTTAGGAAGCCGTTTAGACCGTTGAATGCAGCTGCGATTGGAGCCTTTAGAACGATAACCATTGCTAGACCAGTGATGATCGAAGCAAGTAGCGGGATGATTACTACAGGCATTAGTGGACGGATCCAAGCTGGAACCGACCAGCGGCTTACCCATAGAGCAACGAAACCGGCTAGGGTACCACCGATAAGTGCACCAAGGAATCCGGTGCCAGTGCCTAGTGGGTTGCCGTCTAGACCGGTAGCTAGTGCACCAGCAACGAAGCCAGGAACTAGACCAGGACGGTCAGCAATCGCGAATGCAACGTATCCAGCAAGAACTGGGATGAAGAAAGCAAACGCTGCTTTTCCAAGCCAGAAAATGATGAATGCCCAGGTACCGACCGAACCGTAGTTGAAGTTAGCTGGGTCTACGCCCATCTTCTCTGCGTCGTAAGCGTGGATACCGTTTTCACCAGCGTGCAGTGCACCTAGCAAGAAGCCGAGAGCGATAAGAATACCGCCGGCGGCAACGAAAGGAATCATGTAGGAAACACCGGTCATCAGCCAAGTTCTGATGCGGCTACCTACTCCTGTACTACTACTCATGTGTGAGCCTCCTATAGCCCTATTTGTTTTTCTTGGTTCACGGGGGTCGCGATCCAAGTTATTTCGTTCGGTATTAGCCGAACAAACCTCCGAAGAATCCCTTCTTCTTTTCTCCCGCAGGCTTTTCAGCCTTTGGCTCTTCCTTTGGTGCGGCAGGTGCCGAACCAGTTACAACCGCAGCCTTGCCCGATTCGATCGCAGCGATGAATTCGGTTAGAACGTTTACGCCCTTGTCGCCGCCGATTACCTTGGCAACGCCTAGCTCGATGAAAGGCTTGCCGGCGAAACGCTCGCGGCCCTTGACCTGGAGGTCAACTGCGAAAATAACACCGTCAGCGGCGTCAATCAGTTCCTGCTTCATTGGGTTGGTTCCGGCCGAGCCCTGAGTCTCAACAGTGATCTCGTGACCTAGCTTCTTGGCTGCCTGCTCTAGAGCGGCCTGGGCCATGTAGGTGTGGGCGATTCCGGTGATGCACGCGGTGACTGCTACGAACTTCATTACTTCTGTACCTCGCTGGTTAGGGTTGCTGCAATTACAGCAGGGTCTTTTTCATTCAAAAGCTGATTGCGGAAGTCTTCGTCCATGACCTTGTAGGCCAGGGTACCGAGGATTTCTAGGTGTTCGCTGCCGCCGTTTGCTGGCGCTGCGATAAGAAAGATTAGGTTCGACTTGCCGTCTTCAGCGCCGAAGTCAACTCCGGTCGGGCTGGTGGCAACTGCAACCGAAGGGGTGGTTACGTGCTCGCTCTGTGCGTGTGGGATGGCGATTCCGCCCTCAATGCCAGTTGGGAAGTGTTCTTCGCGCTTGGCTACGGCCTCTAGGTAGGCGTCGATGTTGGTGACGCGGCCTTCTTCAACAAGACGCTGTGCCAGCTGGCGCGTTGCATCCGCCTTGTCGGTAGCAACTAGGTCGATGATGACCATGTTGCTAGTTGTTACTGCATTACTCAATGGTGGTTCACTTTCTCGAGGGTGTAGATTCTCATGCCTCATTGCGCGAGTTTACCTTTTGAGTTACTGAACAAACATTAGACCCACCTTTGTAAACACAAAGGTATCTAAATGTAACCGTAACCAAAAAGTGATAATTCGTTTTGTGCCTATATTTATTAGGTATAAATAGAGTTTCAAGAACATTTATTTAGGGAGAGAAATGGCCACCTTCGAAGCAACTGTCACTGTTATTGATCCAATCGGTTTGCACGCTCGTCCTGCAAGCCAGATTGTGAAGTTGGTCAAAGACGCTGGAGTCACAGTGATGCTTGGTCGCGAAGGCGAAAACCTGGTCAAGGCCAACTCCCCTCTAATGCTTATGGCTCTAAAGATCAAGACCGGTGAAACCCTAAAGGTTTCGGTTGAGACCGAGGACGACGGCCAGGGCACTTCGATCGTTGCCGAGATCCAGGAATTCCTAAAGGGTTAGTGGCCATGGGTGCTGTTCTTACCGGCCTAGGTGTAGGTCTCAATGCTGTTGCAGCACCAATCTTTAAGGTTGCTCCGGCGGCCAAACTTCCGGAGTGGAGCAAGTCAACTGCGGGAACCGAGGCCGAGTCTGAGGTTCTGAAGAAGGCAATTGCTTCCGTTGCCGCAGACCTGGCTCGCCTGAGTGCTAACGCCGATGAAACCTCTGCTGAGATCTTTGAGGCACTGACTTTCCTACTAGAAGATGAGTCACTGTTCGAGATGGCGGTTGGTCACATGGACGAAGGTTGGGGAGCTGCCGCAGCCTATGGCACCGCGGTGAACGAATTTGCCGAAATGCTAGCCGGAGACCCAGCATTCGAAGAGCGCATTGCCGACCTACAAGATTTGTCGAAGCGCGTTCAGGCTTCCATTGCCGGAATCCACGTTGGTTTAGATCTGCCGGCTGAGGGTGCTTTCGTCATTGTTGGCGATGACTTCTCTCCTGCCGACACCGCTCAGTTCACCAAGGCCGTTGTTGGTGTGATCACTATCAAGGGTGGTCCAACTTCGCACACCGCGATCATTTGTCGTTCTCGCAGCATCCCAGCCGTGGTTTCGGTTGCTGACGCAAACGAACTTGAAAACGGTTCGGTCGTGTTGGTTGACCCGGTTGGTGACCGAGTTGTCGTTGGTGGAGATTTGTCACAGGCAACCAAGCCGCTCGAGTTTGCAAACACCGGCGCTGAGCCGCTGGTTCCAGTTCGTGCCAACATCGGATCGCTTGAAGACGCCGAGGCTGCCGCCAAGACCGGTGCAGTTGGTGTTGGACTATTCCGTACCGAACTTCTTTATCTGAACGAAAGTTCCCAGCCTTCAGTTGAGCGTCAGGGAGAGCTTTACGCTTCGATTCTGGCTGCAGCTCCTGAAGGTCCGATCACCGTTCGTACCATCGACGCCGGTTCAGACAAGCCGGTTCCGTTCCTAAACATGCCTGAAGAAGAAAACCCGGCACTAGGTGTTCGCGGTTACCGTCTGATTCAGGATCACCGCTCGTTCATCGAAGACCAGCTCAGGGGCCTTGAGGCTGCTCGAGTTGCTACCGGACGTGAGATCTGGGTAATGGCTCCGATGATTTCAACTGCTCAGGAGGCCGCCGAGTTCGCTGGCCTTGCTCGCTCACTCGGTTCATTCAAAGTGGGTGTGATGGTTGAGACGCCGTCTATTGCAGCTCTGCTTCCAGACCTCGAGGGAATCGTTGACTTCGTTTCGGTTGGAACCAATGACCTTTCGCAGTACCTATATGCCGCTGACCGCATGAACCCTTCGCTGGGTGCACTGCTCAACCCTTGGCAGCCTGGTTTGATCCGCACCCTAGAGAGCATTGCTTCACAGGCTAAGGCCGCTGGCATTTACTCTTCGGTCTGTGGTGAGAGTGCTTCCGACCCAGCCTTTGCAGTGCTCTTGGCTGGTCTCGGTTTTAACTCGGTTTCGTCTTCCCGTTCGCAGGTAGACGCTGTGCGTTCCGCGTTGGCTGCGGTCAACGAGTCTCAGGCGCAAAGCTTGGCTAAGGCTGTGTTGGCTGCGAAGAGCGCCGAAGACACCAAGAGCGCAGCCGTAGCCGCGCTCTCAGCTCTATAGTTACTCGCTAATTAGTTAGCCAAACGGTTGAGTTGGCTGGAACCTTGCCGTCAACTATCTTCGCGGTGCTGAGCAGCACCCGACCCTTAGGTGCCTTGACCGGCTTGTTTCCGAAGTTGGTGAAACACTCCCAACCATTCGGACGACGGAAGTGAAGGATGTTGCCATTGAGGTGGCGAATCCAGGTCAGTTCTTCCTTGGTGACCAACTGCTTGCGTAAGGCTAGAGCCAAACGGTAGAGGTTCAGGCTCGAACCTTCATCGCTGTTCTGAACTTCAACGTTCACATCTTTGAACCACTCAGGCTGAGGAAGGTGTGCGCCGCCAGGGCCGAAGCCGAAAGACGAACCGGTAGCGGTCCAAGGCATTGGAACGCGGCAGCCGTCGCGGCTGATCGAACCTTCGTTGCGGAACCACTGAGGATCCTGCATCTGCTCACTCGGAATGTTCAGCGGCTCGTGAAGACCAAGCTCTTCACCCTGGTAGAGGTAGGTCGAACCAGGTAGAGCGAGCACGAGCATGGTGGCTGCCTTAGCTCTCGCCGAACCGAGTTCGAAGTTGATCTTGGTTTCACGGTCTGGGCGGCGGAACCACTTTGGAAGGTTCTTCAGCGACTCCATATCTAGACCGAAACGGGTGGCGTGACGAACGACATCGTGGTTCGAGAAAACCCAAGTGGTGCTTGAGCCGAACGAGGCGGCTTCGTGAAGCTGGAAGTCGATGGTCTTCTGGAAAACCTTGCGGTTCCACTCGGCACCGAGCAGATCGAAACCGAATGCCTGACCCAAACCCTCTTCGCTGGCATAGGCGGCACGACGGTTCGGGTGAACCCAAGCCTCCGCAACTGCTACGCGAGGAGGGTCGTACTGGTTGAAGACCTTGCGCCAAGATTTGTAGATCTCGTGCACTTCGTCACGGTCGAACAGGTCGTCGGTGCCATCGTTCTTCATCACACTCAGGTCGAAGCTGGTACGGTTTGGAAGGTGACCGTCTTTCAGGTTCTTGGTTAGAGCGTGGGCTACGTCGATGCGGTAGCCGTCAACGCCGCGGTCAGACCAGAACTTGATGGTCTTCAGGAAGTCTTCGCGAACCTCTGGGTTATCCCAATTGAAGTCCGGCTGCTCCTTTGCGAACAGGTGCATGTACCACTGACCCGGAGTGCCATCCGGTTCGGTGATTCGAGTCCAGCCGGTTGGACCGAAGTGGCTTACCAGTTCACTAGGACGAATCTCGCCATTCTCGCCCTTGCCGTCGCGGAAGATATAGCGGTCACGCTCAGGTGAACCAGGGGCGGCCTTCAGCGCCTCTTGGAACCAAACATGCTGGTCGCTGGAGTGGTTTGGGACGATGTCGACAAAGATGCGGATGCCGGCAGCGTGAAGCTTCTCGATCATTTCGTCGAACTCGGCAAGCGTGCCGATTCGAGGATCGACATCGCGATAGTCGGCAACGTCGTAGCCACCATCGGCAAGTTCGGAAGGGTAGTGCGGACTGAGCCAAACGGCATCTACACCCAACTGCTTCAGATAGTCAACGCGACTGATAATTCCGCGAAGGTCGCCAATTCCATCGCCGTTTGCATCAGCAAAACTACGTGGATAGATCTGGTAGACAACGGCTTGACGCCACCAATCTTTAGGGCCTCGAAGGAAAGTGTGCTCAGACATAAGAACAATCATATTCCAGCCATCGCACCTAAACTTGTGGTTATGTCGCAACAGATTGTAATCCTTGCCGCCGGAATGGGTACGCGCCTTGCACGTCCGCTACCTAAGCCTCTAGCAGAACTCCGCGATGGCCGTTCGATTATGAAACAGCAGATCGACAACATCAGCCAGGGCTTCGGCGATGACTACCGTCTGATGATCGTTGTCGGTTTCAAACTTGAAGCCATCATTGAACGCTTCCCTGAGGCAACGTTCGTTTATAACGAACTTTATGACCAGACCAACACCTCTAAGTCACTGCTCAAGGCACTAAAGGCTTCGAGCGACGGCGGCGTGCTCTGGATGAACGGCGATGTCGTTTTCGACCCAGAAGTTCTGAATCGTGTACAGCCACAGATCGCAGCGGGTCAGTCTTTCGTTGTGGTCAACACCGCCAATGTTTCTGATGAAGAGGTGAAGTACACCCTCGATGCCGATGGTTTCATTGACCAGCTTTCCAAGGTAGTCGTCGGTGGTCTCGGTGAGGCCGTTGGCATCAACTACGTTTCTGCAGCCGACAAGGACAAGCTAATCAAGCGTCTGGACGAAGTTGGTGATCAGGACTACTTCGAGCGTGGCATCGAGGTTGCCATCGAGAACGACGGCCTAAAGTTCCAGGCCATCGACATCTCAGACCTTTACGCCATAGAGATCGACTTCGACGAAGACCTTCAACGCGTAAACGAACTCTTCTAGGGGACTAAATGCCTAACAACTTCAAGGTAACCAAGGCTCTGATTCCAGTTGCCGGTTTGGGAACCAGATTCCTTCCAGCCACCAAGGCTATGCCTAAGGAAATGCTTCCGCTGGTAGACAAGCCAGTCATTCAGTACGTGGTTGAGGAAGCGGTTGACACCGGTCTCACAAACATCTTGATGATCACCGGACGCAACAAGAGCGCGCTAGAAAACCACTTCGACCGCGTTGCCGAACTTGAGCAGACCCTGATTGCCAAGGGCGACGACGACCGTCTGGAGCAGGTTCAGGAGTCGAGCCATCTGGCAGACATCTATTACACCCGCCAGGGAGACCCTAAAGGTCTTGGTCATGCAGTACTAACCGGCAAGCAGCACATCGGTGACCACTCATTTGCGGTTCTCCTCGGCGACGACGTCATCGACGAACATGACCCGCTGCTAAAGCGCATGATTGAGGTTCACGAGCAGACCGGCGACAACGTAATCGCGCTGATGGTTGTAGACCCTAAAGACATCTCCATGTACGGATGCGCCGCGGTCACCAAGACTGAGAACAGCGACGTCGTGATCGTCAACGACCTGGTTGAAAAGCCTAAGGTCGAGGAAGCGCCTTCGAACCTTGCCGTAATCGGTCGCTATGTACTTCGCCCTGAGATGTTCACCCTACTCGAGCAGACTAAGCCTGGCCGCGGTGGCGAGATCCAGCTCACCGATGCCCTTGAGGCAGCCGTAGCCAACCCAGAGATCGCTGGCGGCGTACGCGGCGTGGTCTTCACGGGTAACCGCTACGACACCGGAGACAAAGTTGGCTTCCTGAAGGCAGCCATGATTCTGGGAACCCGACGTGAAGACATCGGTCCAGAGCTAAGTGCCTGGCTCAAGGAATACTCTAAGACTCTTTAGGCGATAAGTTTTTTGACCCTAGGAACAACTTCCGTAGCGTAAAGCTCGATGGATTTCATGGCAAGTTCGTGCGGGATTGGGCCGGTTACATACTTCAGGTCGAAGCGCTGGGCTCCTACTGATTGAATTGCGTAGGCGATCTTCTTGGCTACGGTTTCCGGGGAGCCTACATATAGCGAGCCTTGGTTTACCTCTTGGATGAAGTGGTCGATGCTCATTGGTCCCCAGCCGCGTTCGCGACCGATACGTCCGAAACTTATGGCGTAGTTGGGCCACTGCTGTTCGAAGGCTTCGTCATCGGTTTCTGCGATGTGACCGGGGGAATGGATCGAAACTGGAAGTTCTTTGTAGCCGAAGTTCTTGAGTGACTCTCTATAAAGTCTCGCGAACGGTGCGAAACGGGCTGGGTCGCCGCCGATGATGGCGAGGGCCATTGGGATCCCGAGTCTGGCTGCGCGAACTACCGAATCAGGGCTTCCGCCAACACCAACGCGTAGGCGGATGTTGGTGCCTTCGGTCTTTGGGTAGACCTGCTGGTTGTTTAGCTCCGAGCGGGTGGTGCCCTTCCAGGTCACCGGCCCTTCTTTGAGTAGTTCCTTTAGGAGTTCTAACTTCTCTTCGAAGAGAACTTCGTAATCCTGCATGCCAAAACCGAAGAGCGGGAACGACTCAATGAACGATCCACGACCAGCGGTGATCTCGGTACGACCGTTCGACATGGCGTCGATGGTGGCAAAGCGCTGGTATAGGCGAACCGGGTCGTCACTGGAGAGCACGGTTACACCGGTGCCGAGGATGATGTTTTTGGTTACGGTGGCGATGCCGGCCAAGATGGTGTCTGGAGCCGAGACCGCGAAGTCGTCGCGGTGGTGTTCACCAATGTTGAAGTTACTCAGACCTAGCTCGTCGGCGAGCTTGGCTTGCTGAACTACATGACGGATTACCTGCCCTGCGGAGATCGGGTTGCCTTCTAAATCGTTCGACATATCGCCGAAAGTGTCTAGGCCGAAAGTTACTTCTGAGTTGGTCATACTTTAAGTAAACACCACCTTGACAGGTTTATTCCACTCAGTCGGCGGCGGCTAGCTGGCCGCAGGCTCCATCAATCTCTTTACCTCGGGTGTCGCGGAGGGTGGTCGGGATGCCGGCCTTTTCTAGGCGGCGAACAAACTCGTTGGTAGCCTCAGCGGTGCTGGCGGTCCAAACCGAACCTGGGGTTGGGTTCAGTGGAATCGGGTTGACGTGAACCCAGCCCTTTCCGCGGGCGTTGAGTTTCTCGGCCAAGAGGTCGGCTCGCCAGGCATGGTCGTTCATGTCGCGAATCAGTGCGTATTCAATCGAGACTCGGCGCCCGGTCTTGTCGAAGTATTCCTTTGCGGCGTCCAGCGCCTCATCGACCTTCCACTTCGAGTTGACCGGAATGAGTTCGTCGCGGAGTTGGTCATCCGGGGCGTGAAGACTGAGGGCAAAAGTAACCGGAATCTGCTCGTCGGCGAGCTTCTTGATGGCAGGCACCAAACCAACGGTTGAGACCGTGATATTGCGAGCGCTCATGCCGAGGCCGTTTGGCTGTTCGGTGACCATGGTGCGAACCGCCTTCATTACGCGGGCATAATTGGCCATCGGCTCCCCCATGCCCATGAAGACGATGTTTCCAACGCGCTCTTCACCGTTGCCAGTCTTCTTGCCGCCGAGTTCGCCATTCGCAATTGCCTTATTGGCAGCCACAATCTGGGCGATGATCTCGGCCGTTGACATGTTTCTGGTTAGACCCGCCTGACCGGTAGCGCAGAATGGGCAGTTCATACCGCAGCCGGCCTGGCTGGAAACACAGAGGGTGATGCGATTTGGGTAGCGCATCAAAACCGACTCAACCAGCGCGCCATCAAACAGTTTCCAAAGGAACTTGATGGTGTCGCCCTTGTCGGTCTGAAGGCGCTTCACTTCGGTAAGTAGCGGAGGGAAAAGTTCGGCAACCAGCTTCTCTTTGCCATCCTTTGGGAGGTCGGTCATGTCCGCGGCGTCGTCGGTGTAGTGAACGAAGTAGTGGTTTGCCAGCTGCTTGGCGCGGAATGCCGGGAAGCCTAGTTCCTTGACCTTCTCGATTCGCTCTTCTTCGGTTAGGTCCACGAAGTGAACCGGAGGCTGACCGCGGCGCTTTTGGGTGAACTCGAGCAGTGGCCTACCATCCGGGCCAAGCTTTTGTTTCCAGCCCTCTGTGCGGGGCCGAACCTGCTTCTCATTCACCGTCCTAGTTTAGTTTTCTATACGATTGAAAAAGACTTTTTATTAGAGAGGTGGCGTCATGGCTGGTTCAAGCATTTTGGTGTACGCGGAGCGCGTTGGTGGAAATCTTGGCGAGATTGAGAAGCTTCTGAAGGGTCCGCTTAAGGACTTCGAAGGTATTCACGTGCTGCCTTTCTTCCACCCATACGACGGCGACGACGCCGGCTTCGACCCAATCGACCACAAGATTGTAGACCCACGCCTCGGAGACTGGTCTGACTTCAAGCGCATCTCGGAGACTCACGAGCTGACCGCTGACCTAATCGTGAACCATTCATCGAACCTTTCTCCAGAGTTCCTGGACTGGCAGGAAAAGGGTGACGCTTCCGAGTATGCGGGCCTGTTCCTCACCTTTGACGTAGTGTTCCCAAACGGAGGCGACGAAGAGGGAATTACCTCGTTCTACCGCCCACGACCTGGTCTGCCATTCACCGCTTACGAGGTTGACGGCCGACGTCGTTTGGTTTGGACCACCTTCATGCCTTCGCAGGTGGACATCGACATCAAGCACCCAGCCGGACAGAAGTACCTTCGTTCGGTTCTGGACGCGCTTGCTTCAGGTGGTGTAAAGGTGATTCGCCTCGACGCCGTGGGTTACGCTGTGAAGACTCCTGGCACGGACTCGTTCATGACTGCGGAGACCCTCGAGTTCGTTGAAGAAATCACCGAGCTCATTCACTCTTACGGAATGCGCGTGCTGGTTGAGGTTCACGCCCACTACACCCAGCAGCAGGCGATTGCTCCACTGGTTGACCTCATCTACGACTTCCAGACCGCTCCGCTACTATTGCACTCGTTCTTCACCGGAACCGTGGACAAGCTGGACCTCTGGTTCCAGCAGCGCCCAACCAACTGCCTCAACGTCTTAGACACCCACGACGGCTACGGCGTGATTGATGCCGGACCAATCAACGGCCGCCCAGGGCTCATTACCCAGGACGACATGGCGTTCATTTTCAAGAAGGCCGCTGAGAACACCGACGGTCACTCAGACATCGCTAGCGTGGTTCCGCAGTGGTTCACTCTGCCTCACCAGATCAACGCGACCCTGCCAAACATCTTGGCCGATGACACGGCTTACTTCATCAGCCGTGCCGTACAGTTCATCTTGCCTGGAGAACCTCAGGTTTACTACGTTGGCTTGTTCAACGGAATGGACGACCAAGCCTTGTTCCGCGAGAGTGGCCAAGGACGCGACGTGAACCGTCACAACTACACTCCGCTTGAGATCGAGAACGCTCTAAAGCAGCCGGTGGTTCAGGCGATCATCGCTCTGGCTCGTTTGCGTAAGCACGCTGCCTTCGAGGGTCAGTTCGCTTGGGCGGTAAACGGTTCAGACAACCTAAGCCTCGGCTGGAAGAACGGTTCGAACGAACTGACACTAGAGTTCGTAACCAAGGTTGGCGCTCCATCGTTCGTGATTGAGGTTGTGACCGAAGGTGTGGCCCAAAAGTTCTCCTCGATCGAAGAGTTCGCTAGCTACCAGTAGACCTTCACGTAACTGGTTGACGCTGCAGCGTTGAACAGGTCGTTTCCCGCATAGGCCGTGGTGACCTTGTAGTTTCCTCGGTACTTCGGCGCATAGATCGTCTTACTGGCGATACCGCTCGAGTTAGTCGTCAGAGTGTAGGTCTTCTTGTTGAAAACCAAGGTCACAGTGCGATTAGCCATTGGGGTTCCCAGTGCCGTCTTTAGTGTTGCCTTCAAGGTCATAAGCCGTGAAGGTTTAGCGTTCTTGGTTCCGGTGTAGGTTGAGGCGCTGTTTGCCTTCTCGAACGAACATGGCACGTTCACATCTAAGTTTGTAGCGACATCGACGTATTGAACGCGGGTTTCAGGTCCGCCGGTAAAGCCGGGCTGGGAAACGCACTGATTTATGGCAGCCTGCTCGCCGTCTTCACCAACGGCCATCCAAGTTTCGTGATCAGAGAACGCGGTGGTACCGCCAGTGATCGCCTGCCAGTGACTGGTCACCGAATAAATACCGACGCGGGAAACTTTGGCAACCGATTCGAAGTAGTACATCGCACCCTGCAGGTTTGCCACGTTTAACTTCTGGGCGGCTGCTGCTGAAAGCCAGGCGTCGGAAGGTAGGTTGTTATCGAGTCCACGCCAGCTGTTCACACGCTCAACATCCAGCCACCAGGTTCTGCTCTTCAGATCCGTCCAACCCTGCGCATCAAAGACCACCTTGGCCCGGGCATAAGAGTCAGCGGCACCTCGGTAACCGTAGAGGAAAGCGCAAGCACTGGAGTTCTTATTTGAGGTGTAGCAAGTTTTCCCCGCTACCGTTCCAGATGTATAGCGCTGAGACAGTACCGGTCCAGGGTTTCCAGTGTTCACATAGAGTTCTGCGTTAGGTCCGGCCCAAACGAGCTGTTCGGTGAGGCACGGGTTGGTTGAGTAAAGCAATCCGCCGGTGACACCAACCACCTTGAAGGCGCCGTCGGTTGGAAGCGACTGAACGCTGGAACACTGTGGCCACGAGACGTCGTAGCCGTATGAGGAGTCGACCGCGAGAGCTGGAGTGGCGATCACGGTGAGTGCCAAGGTGATGGCAGCCCCAACAAACTTCTTCATAGGCTTCTAGTTTCGAACATAAACCTGAGAGTTTTTTGTGAGGCACTAGGTTTGAGACATGGACGCAAAACAGATTGACGAATTCCTAGCTTCGAGAAACACCACGCGTGATTTCTCCTCGAAGCCGGTCAGCGACGAACTCATCGATGAGGTTATTACCGCCGGACTAACTTCACCCTCCTGGTCGAACACCCGACCAATCAAGGTGGCTGTGGCAACCGGTGAGATTCGCGATCGAATTAGCGCCGAGTTCATGCGCCGCGGTAAGAAAGCCACTCTGCTTTCGCGCTCCAAGAAGGGTCGCCTGAAGCTTTTTCTGACCCGCGACGGAATACCTACCAGCAACCCGATCATCGCTAAGCCTTACGTAGACGAACTGTTGGTTCGTTCGCGCAAGGTTGGAATGGCCCTGTACTCGTTCATGGGCATTGACCGCAAAGACTTCGCGGCTCGCGATGCGCACTGGTTCCGCAACTATGAATTTTTTGGCGCCCCGGTTGAGCTCTTCATCTTCAACCACAAGAGCCTTGGCAAATACTCGGCAAACGATGCCGGAATGTTTGTGATGAACCTGATGCTTGGCGCTAAAGCCAGAGGGCTTGGAACCTGTGCCCAAGGCGTCATGGGCGTCTACGAAGACATCATCCGTGCAGAGTTTGATATCCCTGAAGAGTACGAACTGATGTATGGCGTAGCGCTTGGCTACCCAACCGATGCCCTAGTCAACAAGTTTGCGGCTCCACGTTACGAGCCGATTGACGTGAAGCTAAAGCCGAAGAACTAACTAAGAACGTCCGCGGAAATCGTCCATGGTGTGATTCACGCCGAAGAAGTCGGTTATGCGATCGAAGGCTCGAATTGGAAGAGCGCGCACGATTGGAATGACGTGGACGAATTTAGGAATTACCAGCATCGCCTTCCCCTTTTCGATTGAGCGCAGAATCTTGGCAGCAACCTTGCCCTCTTCGAGAATTGGTAGCAGCCAAGGAAACTTGGTTCTAACGCCGTCGAACATCCCAGTGCCGATGTAGTGAGGGCAAACCGTGAGAGTGTTCACCGAAGTGCCCTTGGCGCGAAGCTCGGCACGAAGTGACTCCATCATTCCGTAGGCAGCGAACTTACTTGCCGCGTAGTCGGTCAGTTTGGCAACACCAAGCATTCCCGAGGCACTAGAGATGGTGGTCACGCATCCGGTGTTGTTCTGAATCATGGCAGGCAGGAATGCGGCGGTAACCCAGTAGACCGCGAGCACGTTCACTCGATAGGTGCGTTCGATCGAAGCCGGATCTAGATCCAGGAACCAGTCGCCCGAGACCACTCCAGCGTTGTTGACCAGGACATCGACAGCGCCAACCTTGGCCGCCAACTTATTAACCGCTTCACGATCGGTGATGTCGATCTGATGCGCTTCAGCGCTTCCGCCAGCCCGTTCGATCTCTGCTACCACCGTCGCTGCTGCGTCCTGGTTCAGATCCCAGATGACCACGTGTGCACCCTTGGCTGCCGACTGCAACGCGAGCTGGCGCCCGAGGCCGCTGGCACCTCCGGTAACCAAAAGGCGTGAACCGTTTAGAGGAACTTTGTAATTCATGAGATTTTGTTCCAAATCTTTAGGAGTTTTGTGATGAGGGTTGCGAAGGCTTGGTTGGTTTGCTTACCAATCGGAGCGATGCCGATGATGCGCTGGACCGCGATGGTTTGCGCCTGAGTGTATTTCAGCAGACCCTGGCGACCGTGACGGCGACCGAGGCCGGAAGTTTTCATGCCACCCATCGGTGCATCGTGCGAGGCGAAACTTGCGCTGAAACCTTCGTTGATTGTGACAGTTCCAGACTCCATCTGCTCGGCGACGGAGAGCGCTGCCGAACTACCCCAAACACTGGAGTTCAAACCGTAATCGGTGTCGTTGGCGAGACGAATCGCCTCGGCGTCATCGGCTACCTTGTAGACCGCTACCACCGGACCGAAGGTTTCCCCGCGGCCGAGTTCCATGTCGTCGGAGACATTCGTAAGCACTGTTGGTTCGAAGAAGGTTGGTGCGATGTCTGGCCGTACCTTGCCACCCACCTCGAGCTTGGCCCCCTTGGAGATCGCATCCATCACCTGGCCACGCACCCGCTCAAACTGCTTGTCACTAATCAGCGGGCCCATGTCGATGTCCCAGTCGGTACCGGCACCGAGCTTCATGTCACGCACGTTCTGAGTGAAAGCCGCCAGGAAGGCGTCGTAGTTTTTCGAGGTCACATAAATGCGCTCAATACTTACGCAGAGTTGCCCGCTATTGGCGAAGCAGGCACGAACCGCACCCTTGGCGGCCTTGATCGGGTCCGCGTCCGAGGCTACGATCATCGGGTTTTTGCCACCGAGTTCGGCTGAGAACGGAATCAGGCGCTCGGCGCACTGAGCGGCGACGATTCGCCCAGTTGCGGTTGAACCGGTGAACATTACGAAGTCAACAAGCTGGATCAGTTCTTTACCGTGGACGCGACCACCGCCGTGAACAATGGAAACCACACCCTCAGGAAGACCCGCCTCGTGCATGAGCGAGAGCATTATGTCGGCGCAGCCGGGAGCTAGTTCATCCGGCAGCAGAACTACTGTGTTACCGGCAATGACCGCTGGCGCAATGTCGGTTGAAGGAAGCGTGAACGGATAGTTCCAGGGAGTGATCACACCGACCACACCAACCGGGCGATGAACTTCCTTGGTCTTGGTGAGAATCGGGAATGCTCCACGGCGAGCCTGTGGCTTTAGGAACTTTGCGGCATGGCGTCCGTAGTAGTGGGAGAGCTGAGCGGTGTCTAGCAGTTCCTCGAATGCGCTGAGACGATTCTTCTTAGTCTCACGTTGAATCACGTCCATGATTTCCGCTTGACGCTCAAGCACGAGCTTTGAAAACCTTCTAAAAACCGCGGCACGCTCGGAAACCGGCACGACCGCCCAAGCCTTTGAGGCAAGTCTCGCCTTATGAACCACAGAGTTGATCATGCTCAAAGACTAACCGCTAAGACACGTCTAGTTGCGACTTAATATAGAGACATGAAACTTCGGGGAATCGCATTGGCAACACTGCTAATGTTTACCCCCCTGCCTTCAATGCCAGCGGAATCGAAACCTATCGCGACCGACCTTTTCGCCAGCGACACAGTAAACAAAATCACCATCACGATTTCCGGCTCTTCGGCCGGAAAACTTGGTAACGATCCGAAGACCGACGTCGCTGCCACTTTTGACATCACTGGCAAAGGCTTCAAGTTCCAGAACGTTCCGGTTGATCTCCACCTGAAGGGAACCAGCACTCTTCGTGCGAACCCTTCGATTGTGAACAATCGTCCTAGTCTTCGAGTGAAGTTCAAGCTCGACGGCGTTTTCAAACTTCCGTTCCTGGGCTCATTGAAATCCCTGACTCTTAACTCGATGACTCAAGACCAGTCGAAGATTCATGAGTTATCCGCCTACACGCTCTACAACGCGATGGGTGTTCCGGCGCCGAGAGTCAGTTACGCCTCTGTAACCGTGGTGATTGATGGACGCAAATATCAAAAGGGGCTGTTTGCGATCATCGAACCCTACGAGGATGCCTTCCTGAGTGAACGATTCGAAACTCCGACGCAGCATGTTTACGAGCCGTGTGGTCACTGGATTGACATCACCCGACCTGGCGCTGGCAGCGGCGGCAAAGAGTGCAGCAACTCGCTCTTCGAAGTGAAAGAGGGTTGGAAGAACACTCCCAACAAGAATGACTTGAAGGCCCTAATTGCCGCGCAGAAAACGGGAAGCAACAAACAGTGGTGGATCAATTTAGACCGCTATTTCGACCGCGATGCACTACTTAGAATGTGGGCGGTAGACAACTTCATAGGTGCTTGGGATAGCTATTCTGGCGCAATCATCAACAACTACTACCTGCGCTCAGACCGCATGGGCGTTTTCACGATGATGCCGACCGGAACGGACGAGACTTTCGTTTACAACTTCGCGATGGACTCCAGATCGATTGGCTACCCTTTGATCTACGACAACTTCCAGATTCAGTCGAAGAACCGCGGCTACATGTTCAGCCGATGCCTCACCTACAAGCCTTGCCGGAACGAATACCTAGACCAGCTAAAAGTTGTGAGTCAAACCGCAAAGGACATCAAACTAACCGAGACCATGCAAGCGGCTTCAGACTTGATCGCGGATTACGCTCCGAACAGCTCTTGGGCGGCTAAAGCCGCTCAGAACTGGGTGAACGACAAGCACAACCAGGTAACTACCCTGCTTCGGAAGTACGGGCGTTAGGGTGGGCTTTCACCAAAGCGTGCATTAACAAACCACAGATTAGGAAAACTAGGCCCATAAAAGCCCAGCCGTAGATTCCGAAACCAAGCACAGCCGTGGTCACATAGGCAGGTCCGAAGGTTCCGCCGAGTCCCCAACCTAGTGAGTAAACACCCTGGTACTGACCCATGTGTTTCTCAACGGCAAGTTCAAAGCCGATGCTCCAAGAACCCGCTGCCGTGTATAGCTCCCCGATGGTGTGCACCACCATTCCGATTACCAAGACGGAGATCGCGATCCAAGTTTCAACGTGTCCGGCCAGCGAGTACACAACACAGCAGGCCAGTAAGTAGGCGGTTCCTAGGCGGAATTTCTTAACGCTGGAAACAAGATCGGTACCGCCCCGGCTGAAACGAATCTGCAGCACGGTCACCAAGACGGTATTGATTACGAACAACACCGAGACCCACCAGGTTGGAACCTCGGTAGCGTGCAAAATCCAAAGCGGTAATGCCACTCCCTGAACCACAAAGTGCAGGCTCACCATTCCGTTGAGAAGTGTGGCGGTCAGGAAACGCCAGTCTTTCAGAGCAACCAACGAAATCGAATCGCCCTTTTTCACCGTGGCTGGGCTCGGTGGCAAGCGGAAAATGTAGAGCGCGGACCACATGAACAGCAAGGTGTCTAGCACTATGACCGACTGATAGGCCAGAGCAGTGTCTAGCCAAAGCGCGACACCGGCGATGACTGTACCAATCCCGATCCCCATGTTTGCCATGGCACGCTGGGCTGCGCGAATGTGAACGCGCTCTTCGGTGTTTCCCATAGTCGAAATGATCGTCGACGATGCGTTGTGACCTGTGGTTCCGGCAATCGAGATCAACACGTTGATCAAAATCAGCATCCAAAGATCCGTGACGAAGAGCATCCCCAGCAGAATGACAGCCTCTGCCATGTGCCCCAAGAACATCGCTCGCTTTGCCCCGATGCGATCCGCCAAGAGACCAGAAGGAACCGACATCAAAAGTGAGGCAGCTCCACCAGCACCGATGGCAATTGCAATTTCGGCCGGAGTGAAACCAACCACATGGCTGAAATAGATGACCTCAATGGTCATAAACAAACCATTTCCAACGCGGCTGATCAGTGTCTGCCAGGAGATGGCTCTAACGGCCGGGTCGTTACGGAGTGAACCCAAACCAAGTTTCGCGAGAATAAAACGCACGACTTAGAGCCTAGTTGTTGCCCCGTCGGATTGTGAAGGTATCCAAAATCTTGCCGGAAGCGGTACGGAATTCCGCTTGCAGCTGGGTCTTGCTCGCGTAAATAAAGAGTGCACCAAAGGTCTTGTGGCAACCCAGGCTTCCCTCAACGAGTTCGTCCTGCGGCTTGCATGTGTAAAGCGGCGCTCCGCCGGCACCATCGACGACGTAGTTCAAACCATCGCGGACGATTCGCTCGTAGTCATGATCGTGACCGCTGAGAACCAGATCCACACCCATTGATCGATAGGCCCACTGGTATTTCTTGGTAGAACCATGTTTGGTAGAGGACGAATATGGCGGGTGATGCAAAACCACAACTTTGAAATTGGCAGTTGATTTGCTCACTGCACGAACCAGCCAGTTCCACTGGTCCTGTCGTGCATCCCACGAGCGCACACCGGCGTCACTGTCCAAGATAAAGAAGTCAACTCCAGATGCGGCGTGGTAAATGTAGTTTCTGGTTTTCGAGGTCGTGCCGAAGTAACGGTCAAAACGTTTGATACCGAGCATGTAGTCGTGGTTACCAGTGGCTGGCACCAGTGGCTGCGGGTAATACTTTCCAACTAGCTGGTCGTAAGACTTGCCCTTTTTGTAAACGTTATCGCCGGTAGTGACAACGAAGTCTGGGTTCTGCTTGGCAACTAACTTAGCCACGGCACGTTGGTTCTTACCTCCAACACCGAAGTCGCCAACAACTGCGATCACCTGAGAAGTGTAGGGAAGTTCGCTCTCTGCCGGAATCGGTCGAACCGGAGCGCAGCTCGACAGCGCGAGCGTGAGGCTCGCTGCCAGCGCAACACTTAGGGCCTTGAGGATTTTCATTGGTATCTGAATTCTAGATTCAAAAATCCAGACGCTTGAAGATGGCCCATGGGATCAACTTCACCACCAACATAATGTAACGCCAAATCCCGGGGGCGTAAATTCTTCGTTTGCCGCGAGCCAAGCCAGAAACAATAACCTTAGCCACGGATCGCGGAGAAGCCATCTTTCCGCTGTGGTTTCTGGTCATCGGGGTAGTAGTTGGTCCCGGTTGAATCAAGCTGACAGTCACCTTTGAATTTGCGAACCGTTGCTGAAGCCCTTGAACATAAACATCGATAAGGGCCTTGCCTGCGGCGTAGCTGTAGTTATAGGCACGGCCACGATTCGAAGCTACCGAACCGATCACGGCAAGCTTTCCAAATCCTTGTTTCTCCAAAACACCGGCAAAGCATTCCAACCAAACTGCAGTAGAGACTCCGTTTAGTTCCAGTTCAGCTTTGAGGTATTCAAGTTCAACCTTGGCCCTGGCCTGGTCAGTTAGCGACCCCTGCGCGATTAGAACCTGATCAATGGGCTGAGCGGCAAGCGTCTTAACCATCGCTTCGATTTCACCTACCGCCTGAACATTCAGAAGCTCAACGGAGAAAGTTGAGCCGGGAAACCGTATTGCCAGATCAACAGCGACATTCGCCAACTTGGAGCCGTCGCGACCAACAAGTACAAACTCGTGGCTGCCGGAAGCGGCCCAGACTTCGACACAGCTACGGGCGATGACTGAGGTGGCAGAAACTACAAGAATTCTCATCTCAATCAGTCAATCACTCTCAGCGAGAAATCCGAGACAAAGGCAGGGTCGCGATACTGCAAGAATTCATCCAGTTTCGGATAGCCGGCTCTAAAGATTTCCCGAGACATCTTGGCGTCCTTGGTTGGGTTCAGCGTTCCGCCAGCAGCTAAGACCAGTCGGTCAAGCTCGGTAAATAGTTTCGAGGTTTTATCGCCACGGTTTGGGAAATCCAATGCAAGGGTCACCCCGTGACGAGCGAAAGAAAGTAAACCTGCAGGTTTTCGATCCGCGAAGGTCTTGAGTACGGCGAGAAACGAGCCCTGGCCGGAAGCTTTGATGATCCCGAGCATTTCTTCGGTCACGGCTTCCGCGTCGTTCATCGGCACAACCGACTGATATTGGAAGAAGCCCTTTGGTCCGTATATCCGATTCCAGCTCCCCACGCCGTCTAACGGGTAATAGAAGTCTCTGTAGTGCTGCACCGATTTACCGGCCTGGCGCTTCTGAAGTGCAAAGTAAGCGGTGTTGAAAACATCGAGGCTCAGTTTGTTCACTAGCGAGAAGGGGAGCGGAAAGGGAATCCCTAAGTTCAAACCCGAAGGGCTTGCCTCGAAAGGTCGCTGGCTTGGAGTGCCGCGATTGAAAGAGCCTCGGCCTGCCTTCGAGGTTGAGCAGTCGAACCAGGAGACTGACGCCTGCCAGTTGGAATTCTCGGTTTCGGCAGATAGCGCGAAGAACTCACCAAGGTTGTCGTAGGCGATAAGTTCGGTGTCCATGAATGGACCGGCAACGCGCTTGAGACGAAGTTTGGCACTCGCGATAAAACCGGTTAAACCAAGACCACCAATGGTCGCGGAGAACATCTTAGGATTTTCAACATTCGAGCAGTTCAGGATTTCCCCACTGGAGCGAACCAGCTTAAGCGATTCAACATGCTCGCCGAAAGTTCCAGCAAAGTGATGGTCTTTGCCGTGCACGTCTCCGGCAATGGCGCCGCCAACCGAAACGTACGAGGTGCCCGGAGTCACCGCAAGCATCCAGCCGCGCTTCACAAATACTTCTTGGATATCGCGAAGCAAGACGCCGGCCTCACACTCGAGTAGACCGGTTTCATCGTCGAATGCAATCAGTTTGTTCAGGCCGAGGCTCGAGATTACTCGCCCTCCCGCAAGCAAAGCCAGATCGCCGTAGCTGCGGCCAGATCCCGAGGCGAGAATTCTCGGCCCCTTTAGAAGCGCGGGGAGCTCTTCCACCCAACTGGGGCGAACGACGTCGACGGAATCAACAACCAGTCCACCGAACGAGATTTGCCTCATGCGGGTAACCCGACGTGCGCGATGGCCACCGACAGGCCAATCAAAATCAGAGTGATCAAACTCGCTACGTCACGCAATACGAAGAGCACTGGGTCTTGACTCATCTCATCGCGAATGGTTTTGAACCAAATACGCCCGACCAGATACGTGAGTAGTGGAATGGCCAACCAGCCCGCCTGTGGAAGTACATAAACTACTGCGGCATCTTTACTGTCTAGGTAAAGTGCAAAAACTGCGACAGCGACCAGTGCACTGGAAATGCCGAAGGTCATAACCAACGGTTGATCGGTGACTTTGTAACCGCGCCCAACCGGAGCCAGTTTGGCCTCGTTCCACATTGATAGTTCGGCGTGACGCTTGACCCAAGCCAAGGAGAAGAAGAGGAAGCTCGAGAAGGTGGCTAGCCAGAACGAAACCTCAACCCCGATCGCTACACCACCGGCGATTACACGAATCGTGTAAAGCGATGCCAGAGTAAGAGCGTCAATAACAACGATGCGCTTCAGCCAAAGGCTATATAGAAAGGTGAGCGCTAAGTAGATAAGCAGGGCCAGCGCGAATGGCACGCTCACTAGGTGTGCCAGACCAACACCCAAACCTAACAAAGCAACAGCGACGAACCTGGCCGCTCCAGCGCCAATCAGACCGGCTGCAATCGGACGGTCTTTCTTACTTGGGTGGAGTCGGTCGGACGCACGGTCGGACAGGTCGTTGAAAATGTAAACTCCGGAGGCAACGAAGCCGAAGGTGATGAAAGCTAACAGCAGCGACAAAAGCTGAGTCTCACGCAGAGGGCTGAAAGCTGCAAAAGCAGGGACCCCGAGAAGTAGATTCTTAACCCACTGGTGCAGGCGTAACTGCCTCACCCATAGCCCCGCGGATTTCATCATCTCTCAAACTTACCTTCCTAAGTTGGCAGTAGAGTTTTTACAAAAGTTGTAGTGGGGAACACCGTGACGAACATCGAAATTACCTTTCCGCTGACCCCAGCTCCGGAGCCTCCCGTAGTCACCGAGCGCAAGTTCTGCCCACGTTGCGGAACCGCTAGAGTTGGTAACTTCTGTGGTGGTTGCGGTTTCGACTACCGCTAAGTAATAAAGAGGAGCAAAAGTGGCACACAAACTAGCAGATCGTTGGATTTGGGACAGCTGGTATGTCAAAGACGGCGACACTTATCACGCCTTTTATCTATGTGCCTCGCGCGGTCTCGGTGACCCGAACCGTCGTCACCGCAACCCTTCGGTTGGACACGCCATTTCCAAAGACCTCGTGAATTGGGAAGTCGTCGCAGATGCCATCACCCCGAGCGAAGAAAACGCTTTCGACTCATGGACAACCTGGACCGGCTCGGTCACCAAGGACGACAACGGCAAGTGGTGGATGTTTTACACCGGTTCTTCCCGCGAAGACGGCGGCCTGACCCAACGCGTTGGCGCTGCCACCTCGGACGACCTAATCACCTGGACCAAGCTTTCGGCTGACGCCATGGTTGAAGCCGATGGCACCTGGTATGAAAAGCTCGATCTCACCGCTTGGGGAGACGAGGCGTGGCGCGACCCTTGGGTGTTCCGCTACCCAGGCGACTCCACCTGGCACATGCTGATCACCGGCCGAAGCAAGGTTGGAAACCCGCGTACCCGCGGTGTAATCGGCCACGCAACTTCGCCAAACCTTACCGACTGGACCGTTAGGGCCCCGCTATCCAAGCCAGACCAGGGCTTCGGTCAGTATGAGGTTTTCCAATACGAAATCGTGGACGGCGTGCCAATTCTGCTGTTCTGCTGCGGCTGGCGCGAACTCGGCGAAGAGAACTTAGCGAAGTTCGGGCGCATCGACGCCACCTATTCGGTCGTCGTCGGTGACCGCCTAGAAGACGTAGACTTCACGAACGCCCGTCCGTATACCGAAAAACTGGTCTATGCGGGCCGCTTGATCTGCGGACCAGACGGTAAATGGGTTCTCATGGGCTTTATAAACGAGGTTGACGGCAAATTTGTGGGTGAACTTTCCGATCCAATCCCTGTAACCGCAGACCCTGTGCTTGGGGTCATTCCGAGAAGGTAACCCTTTTATCTCAAAACCATAACCTTGCTGGAATTTGGGTTACAAACTGTTACTTAGTTCGCTAGTGTAGACATCTGGTGGTGTTTGTAACCTTACATTCGCCAGCAAACAATGAGGTTTGTCACCATCCGGTGGCAGACCTTCACTCAAAAAGGAGACAAATTGATTAAGAAGCTATCCGCTGTTGTTGCAGCTGGTGCTCTAGTAATGTCGCTGTCTGCTTGTGCCCCTGAAGGCGCAGCGAAGAACTGTGACAAGGTAACTGAGGTTACTTGGCTAGGTACCATCAAGGTTGAGATCCAGGACCAGTTCCTAGCAGCCGTTGACGACTACAACGCAGCCCAGAACTGCTACAAGGTTGTATCGCTAAAGGGTGAGGGTGACTCACTAATGGCGCAGCTAACCACCATGTACGCAGCTGACAACGCACCAGTAGTAATGACCATGCTTCAGGAACTTCCTAACATGGCAGACAAGCTAATGGACTGGACCGGCACTGACCTAGCAGGTCTAGCAGCTGACGGAACCCTAACCGCTGCCAACATCAAGGGCAAGCAGGTTGGTATTCCTGTAACTGCTGAGGCTTTCGGTCTTCTATACAACAAGGCTGTGCTTGACGCTGCCGGCGTTGACCCAAAGAAGATCACCACTCGCGACGAGCTAGAGGCAGCTTTCAAGGCTGTTGAGGCTTCTGGCAAGAAGGCTATCCACTTCTCTGGTCTATGGTGGTCGCTTGGTGCTCACCTAACCAACAAGTTCTTCACCAACACTGGTGCAGACCACGAGGCACGTCTAAAGACCCTAGATGGTCTAGCAGACGGAACTCTTGACCTAGATGCAGACGCAACTTGGAACAACTGGCTAGACACCTTCGAACTTCTAAAGAAGTACGACATCAACGCCAAGAAGCCAAGCCTTTCTGACTCGGACTACGACGCTGCTGTTCTTGACCTATCAAAGGGCAACGTTGGTTTCTGGTTCATGGGTAACTGGGCAGAGCCAAACCTACTCCAGAACGACCCTGAGGGTTCGTACGGTGTAATGCCTCTACCAATCAGCAACGAAGCAGGTGCTTACGGTAACGACAGCATCTCTGTTGGTGTTCCTTTCTACTTCACCATCGACACCGAACAGTCGACTGAAGAAGAGCGCGCCGGCGCAATCGACTTCCTAACCTGGTTGATCACCTCCGAAGAGGGTCAGACCCACTACGCTGGTTCGATTGCAGACGACAACATGAGCTTCATTCCTGTTTACAAGGAGTTCAAGGTTTCCCCAACCACTTACATGGCTAAGGAAATCGCAGACTACCTAGCAGCAGGCAAGTCGCTTGAGTGGATGAACAGCTACTACCCTGCTGGTGGACAGAACCTATACGGTGACGCTGCTCAGAAGTTCCTAGCTGGCAAGTCTGACCGCGCAGGCTTCACTGCAGAGTTCGAGAAGGCCTGGAAGGGCGCTGAGAAGACCTGGCGCTAAGCCGAGTCTTTGAACTCAAATAAGTAGCTCTTGTGGCCCAAGTTTAGAATTAGGCTTGGGCCACAAGAGTTTCCACCCCAAAAGTTTCAATAGAAAGAGGCAAGCTATGAAAGCCAGAGAACTGAAAAAGTTCGCAAGCTTTGCACTCATCCCCCTGACGATCTTTGCATTCGTCCTTTTGATTCCCTTTATTCAGGGTCTCGTTCTAACTTTCACAAACTACGACGGATTCGACTTCGACAAGTTCGTAGGTTTCGATAACTATGTCAAGTCATTCCAAGATGAGAAATTCTGGTCAACCCTAGGGTTCACTTTCTCGTTCGTAATTGTTTCCATCGTCGCAGTAAACGTCGTAGGTTTCGCTCTCGCACTACTGGTGACGGTAAAGATGAAGGGAGCCAACTTCCTTCGCACACTATTCTTCGTTCCAAACCTCATCGGTGGTGTAATCCTCGGTGTTATCTGGCAGTTCATCTTTGAAAAAGCCCTGACCGGTGTGGCCACAAACTTCAAGTGGGCGGAGTGGCTACAGACCAGCTTCCTGGCTGATCCTAGTACCGCTTTCTGGGCTCTGATCATCGTTACCACCTGGCAGATGTCGGGCTACCTAATGATTATTTATGTGACCGGAATCATGAGCATCGAAAACGACGTGCTTGAAGCTGCTCGCATCGATGGCGCCTCGCCACTAAGAACTCTAATCAGCATCAAGATGCCTCTAATGGCTCAGGCTTTCACCATCTCGTTGTTCCTTAGCCTTCGCTCAGCATTCATGGCGTACGACGTAAACCTAGCCTTGACCAACGGTGGCCCTTACGGTTCAACCGAGTTGATTTCGATGCACATCTACAAGGAAGCGTTCTACAACGCCAACTTTGCTACCGGACAGGCTAAGGCTGTGATCATGTTCTTGATCATCGCTCTGGCTGCACTAACCCAGGTAGCGATCAGCAAGCGCGCGGAGGTACAGCGATGAGAAGACTACACATCGGACGTAAAGTTACGTTCATCTTCGGTCTAGGTCTGGCCATTGTCTACGCAATGCCCTTCCTTCTGGTTATCCTCAACTCCCTAAAGGGTAAGTACGCCATCCTCGAAGACCCGATTGCCTTCCCAGAGAAGTTCGAGTTCAAGAACTTCACCAAGGCTCTCGACCGCATGAACTATTGGACCACTTTGACCAACTCGGCGATCATCACGACTGCCAGCTTGATCTGTCTAATTGTGGTTTCGTCGATGCTGGCCTACTACCTAGCTCGCAAGCACACCACCTTCTCGAAGACCGTCTTCATGGTCTTGGTTGCTTCGATGATTGTGCCGTTCCAGGCTCTAATGATTCCGTTCACCACCTTCTTCGGCGGCAAGGGAACCATGGGCTTCCTTCACTTCCTGAAGGAACTGAGCCAGGTTGGTCTGGTCTTCTTCTACATCGGTTTCGGTGTGGCGATGACCACCTTCCTCTACCACGGCTTCATCTCGAACATTCCTTACGAGCTCGATGAGGCTGCAAAGCTTGATGGCGCCTCGGACCTAGGTGTGTTCTGGAAGGTTATCTTCCCGATGCTGACTCCGGTTACCGCAACCGTAGCCATCATCAACGCTCTATGGATCTGGAACGACTTCCTGCTTCCATGGCGCGTGCTTGGAACCAACTCGGAAGACGTCTGGACTCTACCGCTATCGACCTACACCTTCTACGGAATGTACTCCGCTGAGTACGGTCTAGCTATGGCAGGTCTACTCCTTTCGGTAACTCCGATCGTTATCTTCTACTTCATCCTTCAGCGCCAGATCATTTCTGGTATCTCATCGGGTGCTGTGAAGTAAATAGCCAAAGAGAGGCGGGGTCAGAAATGACCCCGCTTTTCATTTAAGGGGAGAATAAGAGCATGCGTTTCTTAATCAACGTCATCGACAGCCAAAGTAACTCAGCAACAGGAGATGAGATGGCCGCCATCGACACCTTCAACGAAAAACTGCAAAGTAACGGTCATTGGATCACCGCGGCTGGCGTCGAAGGTCCAAAGAACTCAATCCTGGTCGACAACCGAAACGACCTGAACCAGGTCGTCCAAGCACCGCTCTACGAGAACGATGAATACGTGAGCGGATTCTGGCTAATCGAAGCCAAAGACGAACAAGAAGCCCTGGAGCTTGCCAAAGAAGGCTCCAAAGCCTGCAACCGAAGAGTAGAACTCAGAAAGTACCTATAAATGCTGAACTTCAACGACGAAGCCTTCATCGAAAACCCATACCCAGCCCTGAGTGAGCTCAGGAAGGCCGGTAAGCCGGTCTGGCATGAGGAAACCGGTCTGTTCCTAGCAGCCACTCACGCAGACGCCAATGCCGTTCTAAGAACCCGAAGCCTGGGCCGCATCTTCAAACCAAGAACGCCAGAGGAAGACTGGTCCACTTTCAATTGGCTTCACAGCGACAGCCTCCTAGACAGCGAACCACCGAAACACACCAGACTCCGTTCCCTGCTCGTCAAAGCCTTCAACAAGAACAAGATCGACAGCCTCAAACCAGACGTCGAATTGATTACCCAGAAACTACTGAAAGAGATTGAGGCCAAGCTCGAGGCCGAAGGCCACTTCGATGTAATTGGAGACTTCGCCGAACCGCTGCCAGTAAAGGTAATCGCCAAACTCCTCGGCTTCCCAGACGAGGACGAACAACTTCTTCGCCCATGGTCGCAAGCCATCGTAAAGATGTACGAAGTGAACCCAACCGAAAAGGTCCAGCAGGAAGCACAACAGGCCAGCCAAGAATTCGCCGACTACGTCAAAGGTCTGATGGAAGACCGCAAGCGTAACCCAGGCACCGACCTCATCAGCGACCTAGCGGCAGTTGAGGAAGATGGCGAACGTCTGAATGCCCACGAACTCATCGCCACCTGTGTACTGCTTCTGAACGCCGGACACGAGGCCAGCGTGAACGGCTTCGGCAACGGCTTCGTGGCAATGTTGACCCGCAAAGACCAGTTCGACCTCTACCGCTCCAACCCTTACGGCTTAGCTGCCACTGCAATCGATGAATTCATCCGCTTCGACGCCCCACTCCACCTCTTCGAACGAACCGCAACCGAAGACACCGAAATCGGCGGGGTGACCATCAAAGAAGGCCAGAAGATCGCAGCTCTGCTCGGCTCTGCCAACCGCGACGAAACCGTCTTCCAAAACCCGACCGAGATGGACATCACCAGAAACCCGAATCCCCACATCGGCTTCGGAGCCGGCATCCACTTCTGCATCGGTGCGCCACTAGCCCGCATGGAAATGACCACTTCACTACCAGCGCTCATCACAAAGTACCCAAACCTAGAACTTGCCGAAGAACCAACCAGACGTCCTGGTTTCGTGCTTCGCGGCTATGAGAAAGTACTGGTCAAATGAGCAAACCGCTCAGCTAGCGACGCCTACTGCGGATGGCACTAATTAGCAATGTGACTACACCAAATGAAGTGAATCCGACGAAGCTCCAAAACTGCTGACTGGCAACTTCCTCGCAGGTTGCAATTCCATCTCCGCCGGAGACCACGCATGCACTCGGCTCAACATAGCCAATAATCGACGCCAAACCTACGGCGATGGAAATTGTTGCAAGCATTGCCAAGGTGTTGTTTTTCATAGTTACCTCCACCCATTGAAACAAACTGCTCGGCTTTTCAATTCCTTGAATCGAAAACGACAGTTCCATCAATCATCGTGAGCGCAACACGCATCGAACTCAGACGAGATGAGGTGTGAGGGTCTTCATCAAGCAAAACCAAGTCTGCAATCGAGCCCACTCCAACCGGCGGCTGGAAGTTCACCGACGCGAACAGCGCCTGACCGGGAGTTAGAACTTCCCCAGGGTTCCAAGGAGAATCCCCAAAGCTAGCACGTAACACCGCAGCCTCGATCGCTCCCCAAGGATCAATCGGTGCCACTGGCGCATCCGAGCCGAGAGTTAGCGGAACGCCTGATTGCAGCATGGTTCCGAAAAGGTAGCAGCGATCCTCGCGGTCTGGCCAGTGCTTGAACGTCATCTCGCGATCGTCCACGAGATGAAGGGGCTGTACGCTCGCCCCGATCCCAAGTTTGCCCATGCGGTGAACATCGGCGACCTTGAGAAGCTGAGCATGCTCGATTCGCCCCTTAGCCCCGGTTGCCTCAAATGCATCGATGGCATCGGTTCCGGCGGCATCTCCGATGGTGTGGAGGGAAATCTCCAGACCGCCTTCCTTCGCCTTGGTAAGCAGTGAGATCATCTCGGAAAGCTTGTAATTCTGTTTGCCGTATGGATGACTCTCGCTGGTTCCGTAAGGTTCGCAACAGAACGCAGTCATGGTTCCAAGTGACCCGTCCGAGATCATCTTCAGGGAACCCATCTCAACCAGCGGTGCTAGCTCGGTTCCAGTTCGAACACCATCCGCCAAGACCTGAGCAAGGAGGTGCGGATAGACAGCTACCTTCACGCGAAGCTTGGGTGCTCCTGCCGCCACATACTTAGGCCAGAAGTCATAATCATCGGCAAATTCGTAGTCACGAATACCTACGATGCCTTGCGCGTGAGCGGCCTTGATCGCATTCGTGTATTTCTCATAAACGGAACCAGAGCCCGCCTCGAGCGCTGGGATCCCGGGCATGATGTCGAACCAAGGAGTCTCTTCAATCAACTCTTCCTGGGCCGCAACTCCCAATGCCGAGTAGGCAGCCGTATTGAGCCAACCGCAGTGAACATCTCCAGAGATTAGAACGGTTGGGATGTCGCCGGTGATGGCATCTAGTTCCGCGGTTCCAGCGGGGGTAGTCCAAGTCGCCTTCCTAAAACCTGCCCCGACAATTGAGTTCAACCCAGGCCCTGCGGACTTGATGAAGTCCTTTACCGAATCCAAGACCTCGGACGCCTCTTTGGCTCTCGACAAATCCAATCGAGCCGAGCTCTGACTCCAGAGCCCCATGTGAACGTGCTGATCCCAAAGCCCTGGGATAACCCAGCGACCATTACCTTCGATGATGGTCTCGGTGCCTACGGAACCGATTCTCGCTCCAACTTCAACAACTATGCCGCCCGCGATGCGAAGGTGAACCTCCTCGACGTCTGAAGAGTCTTGGCGGACCACCTTTACATTTCTTACTAGGAGCACGTTATCGGCCGGCACAAGCTTTTCCATTTCAATCACCTTAGACCCACAGCTCGTTGCCGATTTTGTGCCTAGCGCTTTGAAAGCTTTTGGCGCCCCATGAGATCCACCACTAGATCTGCAATACGTTCGGATGAATGTCCATCATCCATGAGCCCGCAGCGGGAGAAGAAGTCTTCTATTCGGCGGTTATATTCAGCCTGGTCGAAGGCCAGAATATGGCGCTGAAGTTCTTCGTTTGATGTCGCCAGCGAAAATGGGGTGTCTTTGAAGTCGTGGTAAAACCCGCGCGATTTTTCATACTGCGCCAAGTTGCCGCCGACCAAGAAACTTGGCTTCTGCGTGATGATGTAGTCACAAATCCAACTCGAATAGTCAGTCAGAGCCACGTCGGATATCACCATAAGGTCGCGTATGTCGGGGTAGAGCGAAGCATCAATACAAAATTCTGGACTACCTGATAACCAGCTAGCTGAGGTTGCGTTATTTCTGACATGGGTGCGCAGAAGGAACTCCCAGGTTCCTCCGAATTTCTGGGAAAGAGTCTCGCGCAAAGCATTGAAATCGAGGTTCAGGAAAGGTTGATCAAGGTTTTTATCGTCATGCGTTGGTCCAAACAGTAAGAATTTCTGACCGGCATCTTGAATTCTCAAGCTGCTAAGTACTTTTGCCCTTAGGTCTTTTGTGGTCTCTGTTGAAGCATTGAATAGAACATCATTTCGAGCGTGACCTAGCCTCAATTGAGGAACATTTGTCCAATATGTTCCGTTGAAAACATCCGATTCAAAATCACTATTCGTGATCACAAAGTCGGTTTGCTTCATGTCCAGTTTCCGCAACTTCTCGAACAAGGACTGCATGCCGCCAGCCCCTTCTAGCTTTTTGAAGCCGAGCGAACCATGCCAGGTTTGCAGCCAAAATTGCTCTGGATTCTTGGCAACTCTTTGATGCTGAAGAACGTGCCCGTTCTGAATAACAACCTTCGCCTTAGCGAGAGCTTTGAAATAGTCTGCAGTCCCAGACTCCACTAGCTCTACTCCTTGAGGGAATGGCCCTCTGGTTGCGCTACCCATCGACCAGATTAGGCGGTAAGGAAGATTCCTAGTTAGGAGTTCTTCTGTGATGTATTTGGCGTTGCAGGTAAATTCTTTTTCATCCGTGACGAACATGATCACGTCTGACTCAACTTTCGTGCTTCGAGCCAGAACACGCTTGCCAACTCTGGAGAAGAAAGCGTCTGCTTTCTTTGCAACCGGCAGGAAGACAACGGCCAAAACGATACTCGAGATGGTCATTAGAAACTTAAAGCAAAACTCCGGAATTGTCTTAAGTACTAATACAAAGAACCCTTTAGCCAGGCTTCCCTCGAGTATTTTGGAAAACATTACTTACTAAGACCGTCCAAGAAGGCAAAGAGATACTCTTTGGTGCTCTCTTTTAGCTGCTGGACATCTTTCTCACGAAGAGGTAAGACTTTGCCTCCGGAAAGAAGCTCGGCCATGTTTTTAGCGTCTAATTCACTCTCATCGAAATAGTATTTTCGCACATTAGCAATCTTGGAAAACATCTCAATTTTCTCTCCCCAGATCATGCCGACCACGGGAATCCCGATGGCGCTTGCCGAAATTCCGGCGTGCATTCGAGACGCCAAGATGATTCGATACCTTCGAAGCAGTTCGATGAATTCTTTACTTGTGGTTGGGGCCGGAAGCAACAACTCTTTGGGTAGGTTCAGATCTTCGATAAGTTTTTCACCGAACCGCATGTCTGCTGCCATGCCATTGCTGAATAATTCGAATGCTTGTCCACGTTTCCTAAGTTCCACAATCAGGTTCTTATAGAAGTTGGTGACGCTGTTCACATCCAGACGGCCGCCATAGGACCTAAAGTTTTCAGGATTAATGAGGTTGATGCCAACCACGTTTTTAGCCTTGTTCGTTGGGTTGCCAAGCATGGCGTTTAGGTACAGGACCGGATCAGCGACCCTAGCCGTTACCAAATTTTCTCGGTTCACGTAGTGCCCCGCCAGGGTATCGACATCATCCCTGGTTGTGATAACGCGCACGTTCTCGAAGTTAAGCGCCTTCTTCAGGTTCTGGCAGCGAACATCGTTTTCATCGTATCCCTCGACTCCAACCGCGTTCATCATCACAGGGATTTGACGTTTCCTGGCAATTTTTAGGATCTGTTCGTCCAAATAATTTAGACCTTGGGTTCTAAATTTTATGAAGCCGCCGCCAGAGAAAATGATTGCGTCAACACCAGTTAGTGTCTTTTTGAAATGGGAATTTAGCCTGAAATACCAGTAGGCGTATTGATACAGGTAGCGAAGATAAGGGGATTTCACCAACTTAAAGACAGCTGACTCGGCTTTACGCATCGCGCTGTGAATCTTCAGTCCTAGAAATGCCAGACCCTGATAATCCTTGAGATCTCTTGGGTCTACATCAACGTCTTTGATTCTTAGTGTTTCGGAGTAATTTCTCAGAAGATACTTTGTTGATTCAACCAGTAAATAGTCACCGATGTTCTTATTGCTCGTTAGACCAAGGACGGCTACTTTAAGAGTCATGCTTGATATTATCCCCGATTTCTATAGCAGAGAGCTGCTCATTAGACCGAGTAGACTTTAGCCAGTTATAGAAGATCGTTTGGCTAAATCGAGCAAGAATTGAGGAACATATTGGCTTCCGTTTTAATCTTTGCCGGTGGAACTGGAAGCCGAATGGGAACCACTTCTGCTCCCAAGCAATTCCTCGATTATGGCGGAAAACCGCTGATCATTCACACCATCGAACATTTCCAGTCGAACGACTCAATCTCGCGAATCGTAGTAGTCGTTCCTGACGGCTGGATTGACAAGTTTTTGGTCATGGTCTCGAGATTCGGACTCACAAAAGTTGCCTCTGTGGTCAAAGGCGGTTCAACTGGTCAAGAATCCATCTATCTTGGACTCAAAAAACTGGCCGAGGATTGCCCAACGCCCGATGAAGTGGTTTTAGTGCACGATGGTGTGAGACCTCTGATCAATGACAGGATCATCGACGAATGTACTCAGGTGGCAGCTGAAACAGGTGGCGCTGTGACTGTATACCCTGCCGTTGAAACAATTGTTTCCAGTGCCAACGGTAAAAACATCGAAGACATCTACCCTCGAGAGAAGCTCTACACGGCCCAGGCTCCACAGGCGTTTAAACTCTTGGATTTGCTATCTGCGCATGAAGAAGCCAGAGCTAGTGGTGCCTCTGAATTTGTTGATTCATGTTCCATGATGCTCGAGCTAAAGGGCATAAAGGCCACATTCGTAATTGGCTCCAGAGCTAACATCAAGGTCACGACGCCCGAAGACTATTACATGAGCAGCGCTTTGTTGCAACTGGAGCGCATGCACGAAGTAGAGGGGCTCTAGCCCAAACCTACGAGTTTAGGGTCCTGAGTATCTCTACCGTGCTTTTGATGCCCTTTGCCAAATCAAATTTCGGAGTCCAGCCGAGTGCCTCCAACTTTTCAGAATTCAGGGAAGAATTATCCATCAGGTTTGGCTGCACTTGCCGTGCTCCAGGCTCGAGGTCGAACTGAACTTGCACCCCGGTCGCACGGGCGATTTCGTGGGCAACATCGCTGATCGAGCAGATTGAATTCGGATTTGAGATGTTATAGGCGTTTCCTGTCGGTGCACACACCAGCACCGCAAGGATTGCCGAAGCACAATCCACCGCATAACAGTACGATCTCTGCTGAGTGCCGAGGCTTCGCATGACCACATCTTGGCCCGCCAGAGCTACGCGGGTGAACTCTGCCGAAGCACGATTGTCGGAGTCTTGAATGGTCGGGCCATAAATGTGCCCCGGACGAACGATAACCGAATCGACCCCATATTCCAGCTTGTAAGCGATGCACAAGGACTCACCCGCACGCTTTGAGGAAGGGTACCCTGCGCGCTTGTCCAAAATGTCGAGATAACCATATTCGGTCTCGGTGAAAGGTTGGTTCGTGGTGGTTCGGCCATAAATTTCACTGGATGACACATAAAGAATTCTTGCTCCAGCCGATGCTCTAGCAACTTCCAGCATTGCCGTGAGGCCGACAATGTTAGCCATCATTGTTTCAACCGGTTGCTCCACGTAAGCCGACGGGTTTGCGTTACTGGCTCCATGGATAATGTGATCGACTGGCTCACTTAGGTGAGGCGGGTTGGGCGAGGTTGCGTCATACTGACAGAATTCAAGTCCGTCGACTTCACCAATATGCCCGAACCGTTGCTCCGTTCTGGCTTTGCTTCGCCCAGCCGCGATGACAGTTATGTTCGCACCAAGTTCGCGATTCATCAAAAGCAAAAGATCAACAATAGGCGAGCAAAGCATTCCGGTAGCTCCGGTCACCAAGATGCGTCGTCCGAACAAACTCTCAATCGAGGGGATGCTGGTCAGAGCCTCGCGCAGGTCGTCGAGGTACAGAGCATTGCTACGTAGGCTACTGCCTGGAAGATTTTCGGGCATCGAGAATCGCTTCAAAAATGTAAAGGTCGTCCATGGTGGTGATTTTGATGTTCTGTTCGGAACCTGCGGAGAAGAACACCTGTTCGCCCAGTTCGTTCATCAATACGCACGAAGCGGCCGTGTTTGAAAGCCCTCGAGATTCAGCCTGCTCGTGAGCCCAAAGCAACTTCTCTAGGGAGTAGGTGTGAGGTGTTTGTGTGCGGAATAGCTGTTCACGCGGAATCGCCTCATGCGAAGAAACCCCACCATTATCGCTGCGAAAAACCGCTTCAACACAAGGGATGGCAGCGACAGCGCTACCGTTGGCGTGATATCCAGCGATGCTGTCGGAAATGATTTCAGCAGATACCAGACACCTATTGCCATCGTGAATCATGACAATTCCATCGCGCTCGCCAGGCAGCTCAGAAATAGCCACGATTCCGTTGTGGATTGAATCTTGGCCAGTCGCTCCACCGGGAACAATTGCCTTCAACTTGGTGATGTTGTAATTTCGAGCGTACGAGTCAGCGATTTCAATCCACGATGGGAGAGTGACCAGCACAATTTCATCAATGGCTGGGTGTTGCTGAAACGCCTCCATCGTGTAGACAATCAACGGTTTATTTTTGACGTCATGAAATTGCTTTGGCACGTCGAGGTTCATTCTTGAACCTACGCCTGCCGCTGTCAAAAGTACGGAAACCAAGATCAGCCCTTCCCTTGAGTTCTAACTTCAAGAATGGATGGAATGTAGTCAGTGACGCTTTCTAGGGCCTTTGACTTCATGGCATCGAGTTTCGCTGGCTCGATACCCTGTTCTAGCGAACGTTCCATTTCATCCACGATTAGGGAAGCATTGAAGCGATCACGACGAATTGCACGCTCTGGATAACCAATGATCTGCATCAGCTTTTCCACTTTGTCGTTCCAAGAAAGAATCACTGAAGGCACATCCAAGGTAAAGGCGGCGATCGAAGAGTGCATTCGACAGGTGACTATGGCACGGTACGAGTTGATGGTTTTGACTAGAACTTCATCATCAACTGGTCTTTCTACAAGGTAAGAATCGTCGAGTCCAAGCTTCTTTAGGACCGCCTGTCCAACCTTGGTGTCTCCCGGTAAACCGTTGGTGAAGAACTCAAAGTCATAGCCACGAGCACGAAGTTCGCTGGCGACGTCTGCGAATAGTTGAATCCAATCTTTGCCACCAAAATCGCTACCGTAACCCGTCAATGAGTTTCCTCGAATCAGGCCGATACCAATTTTGTCTCGCTTTGGCTTTTTCGTAATTCCGTAGGCCTCACGCATCCAGAAAGCTGAATCCGCAAGTAATTTCACTTTGTGCTTTGGACCTGCGCACGCTTGCACGGCATCTAGGTTGTCGCGGGCGGAAACGTAGCTGACAGCGGGGGATTGCAGCGCACGTTTTAGGATTTTGCTTCCGAAGTCACGTTCGTCGAATTGACCAGCGCGTCCAATAGCGTTGTAGACGACCTTTTTCCCGTGTTTTTCTGCGTACTCACTGACTAGCAATAGCGACCAGTGATACTCGTTATAGCTGTATTCGAGTAGCCCGGCACCATCGATGACGATGTAATCGACACCGGCGAATTTCTTCTCGAAATAGCTCCAAAGACGGCGACGATAATTCGGCCCAAAAGTCCAAATGCCATGTCTAATTCGATTGATGAAGTTTTGAACGGATCTGCTCTTCGAGCGTCTAGCGATTTCCTGTAGTCGAAGGAAAACTTTCTCGAGCAGCACGCCTTTTTCGCTGTACCCATAGTAGTTGCGAAGGCGACGTTCACGTGCGTTGGCAATTTCCAAAATTTCGTCGTTACGGCCGAGCAAGTCCACTTCGATGTACTCAACAGAAATCGACGGATCGGCTTCCTTCAGCTCACGTTCGATAAGGTATTCAAGGCTTCGTGCAATGAACATCTCGCCGAGATTTTCACTCTTCACCAATCCACACATTGCGATTTTCATCTGGTCGTGAATTCCCTTCCCTGACTTACAGGTTATTCATCAAATTGTAGATCTAGGCGGCTAGATTCCGGCTTGCCCGATTCCCTGACTTCAGGATTGTTAGGGCGACCTTTCGTGGTATCTCTCTTGAAGGTAACTAGGTTATGGCGTGCAATGCGCTGATGCACAGGCAACCACTCCATGTACTTTGGACCATACAACTGCTTCAGATACTGGTCGTAACCTTGTGGAGCAGAGAACTTGTGCCCCTCGAAGTCTAGTTTCACCACAGGTGAATACTCAGACTTCACAACACGTTCTTCTGTTGTGTGAACGTACGTCATCTTGACGCCGACGTGTTCGGAATCTTCGTATCTTATTGATTTGGCTAGCTCAATGACCTGGTCGAAATATTTTTTCACGCCAAACTTTGAGTAAAAGAGGTTCAATGCTCTATTGAGCAGGATCAGGAATGGGTTTCTTCCTAAATAAATCTGGAGACCCCTCGCGTGATTTGCTTTCCTCTTGATGCGACCTATTTGTTTGTAATGTGTTTCGTTACCCGCATCTGTGTCAGGCAAACCGTCAATCGGAAAGATATCCATAAATACGGGATATAGCTTTTGTCCGATGCCGCCAGGATATCTTTTTGCGACGAGGATGTCATCGCCAAACAGCTTCCAGTGGTAGGTATAAAAATCTTTGGAATAGTTTGGGGGCATTAGTTCGAAGGGCCCGATTTTGCCATTCGATAAGGCCATTAGCTTTTCGCAGTCCGGGCGCGGCATGTTGACGTCTACGTCATCATCCCAAGGTATGAATCCCTTGTGGCGAACAGCGCCTAGGAGCGTTCCTCCGGATAAATAGTAGGTAAGTCCATGTGCGTTACAAAACTTGTCGAATTCAATGAGCATCGATAGCATCAACGCTTTATGCTCTTGGTCGGTTGCAAGATCTTTCAGATCAGAGTTCTTGTAAGTTCGCACTTCGAAAGCCTATCTCATGGACACTAAATATCGAGCTAGGTGGAAACCGCTGTAATTTAGCTGTTTGCTTTATCCGCAAATACTCTGACACCCAGTATCAACATGAACCCCAGTAATCCGAAACTCATCGTCATGTGCCCCAAACCTGCGATACCGGCAAGTGCCGATCCGAATTCAAGTCCTTGCACCTGATAGATTCCGTGCCAAACCATCATCGATGTTGAAGTCACTAGCCCCGCATTGAACAACCAGAATGCTGGATTGAATAAACCATGGCTAGACAGGCTGAATAGCTTTTCTAAAATCAGCACAATCACTAGAAGCAAAAACCCTAAAGACAACAAATGAGTGTGAACCACGCTCAGCTGCGTTTCACCAGACTCAGGGAAGTTGTTCATTTTGGTGAACTCTCTATAGAAAACGCCGAACCCCAGCCCGAGTACCAGGTATGTGAGCGCAGCAAAGTAAATCTTCTTCATATATCCATTCTCCATCTCTAGATATGACGCTGATGACCAGACCCAGCGAGGGGTAGCCAATCTGGCTATTGACACATTACGCACCGTCGAAATAAAGTTAGGTATACCTAAGTAAGGTATACCTAAGTTAGAAACACTCGAATGATCGCCAATTTACTCTTGGGCCTGCGTGAGGGCCTTGAAGCTTCCCTGGTTATTGGCATTCTCATCGCATACCTAACAAAAGTCGGTCGACGCGAATCAATCAAGCAGGTCTGGCTCGGTGTATCGGTAGCAGTTTTCATCTCCCTCATTGCCGGCGCTGTGCTTACCTTCGGCGCCTACGGTCTAAGTTTTGAAGCTCAAGAGACCTTAGGCGGCGTGCTTTCAATCCTCGCCGTTGGCCTAGTAACTTGGATGATTCTGTGGCTTGCTCAGAACGCAGCGAGCCTGAAGGGCAACATCGAAACCGATGCTCGAAAAGGCCTTTTGTCTGGAGCCAGCGGAATATTTATGATTGCGCTGCTAGCGGTAGGGCGTGAAGGGTTAGAAACCACACTATTCATTTGGGCTGCTGTTCAGGCTGCTGGGTCAACTGCAATGCCACTGTTTGGTGCACTACTTGGCATCACCATTTCCGTTGCCCTGGGATACTTCATCTACCGCGGCATGGTGCGAATCAATCTCTCCAAGTTCTTCACCTGGACCAGTGGGCTACTGATCATTGTTTCTGCCGGTGTGCTGTCCTATGGAATCCACGACCTACAAGAGGCTGGCCTACTTCCTGGGCTTCACTCACTCGCATTTGAACTTTCGGAATACTTCCCTCAGGACAGTTGGCACGCAACCTTACTCAAGGGACTTTTCAACTTCTCACCAAACAGCACCTGGCTAGAAACGATTTTCTGGTGGCTCTACGTAGTCACTTTCACCACGATCTTTATTCGAATCACCCGCTCTAACCGGAAGGTCAAGAATTGAAAACAAAAACTCTAGGGATAGTCGCATCACTTGCAATATCGTCACTTCTACTCACAGGATGCGTGGCTAAAAATAACGCCAATTCGATTGCTGTCACAGCAAGCGAAAAAGAGTGCTTGGTTTCACAGGCAACGGCTGCCAGTGGCACTGTCTCTTTTCAAGTAACAAATAGCGGAAGCGAATCCACGGAGTTCTATATTTTGGCCGACGACGGGCTTCGCATCGTCGGAGAAGTAGAAAACATTGGCCCAGGTCTCAAGCGTGACCTTGTCATCGAAGCCCTTCCTGGCACTTACTACACCGTGTGCAAGCCTGGAATGGTTGGAACCGGCATCGGGAACGCGGTGTTCACCGTGACTGACTCGGGTAATCGCCCTAACTACAGCGAAGATGTCGAGAAGCTGGTTGATAATGCTATTGCCAACTACGCTGCCTATGTTCGCAATCAAACCGATGCACTGCTGGCAGGCACCAAAGAGTTCGCCGAAGCTTACGAGACAGGCGATTTCGCTAAAGCTCGCTCGCTTTATGCCAAAACCAGAATGCACTGGGAACGCATTGAGACCGCAGCCGAATCCTTCGGTGACTTGGATCCAAGCATGGATGCACGCGAAGCCGATCTGGAACCCGGAACCGCTTGGACCGGCTGGCACGCAATTGAAAAAGACCTTTGGCCAGAAGATGCTGAAGCGGGATTCAAGAATTACAGCTCAGCGAAGCGGATTGCACTGGCCGAGAAACTGGTCGCTGACACCACAACCCTTCGGGATCGAACCAAGACAATGGAATTCACCCTATCCCAGCTGACCAATGGTGCCATCGGTCTTCTAGACGAAGTAGCGACCGGTAAAGTTACCGGCGAAGAGGAAATATGGTCTCACACAGACCTCTGGGACTTCAAAGCGAACGTTGAGGGCGCGCAGGTGCTCTTCGATAATGTGAAGCAAATCCTGGTTGCTAAAGATCCGGAGCTTGCCGAAAGAATTGATACCGAGTTCGAGGCAATGAACCTTCTTCTGGCGCAGTATCGAGAAGGTGCCGGCTACGTGACCTACGACGAACTAACCAAGCAACAAGTGCGCGAGCTCTCCGACCAGGTCAACGCTCTGGCAGAACCACTCAACCTGCTCACCGCCGCGATCTTGAAGTAACCATGCCTGGGAAGAAAATGGAACTAGATCGAAAAGAGCTGTTTGGTTTCGGAGCCGCCGGGTTAATTGGTGCGGCTGCCGGGTTTGGCGCTGCCAAACTCTCTGAAACCATCGACGCCTCGGCTCCTAAGAATCTCAAATACAAATTCTTCGGTGCCCACCAGAGCGGCATCACAACTCCAGCACAAGACCGAATGCACTTTGCCGCATTCGAAATGAACGTTGATGCCACCCGCACCGACCTAATCTCACTGATGCGCGACTGGTCTGCAGCCGCCGAGAGGATGATGGACGGCCTCAGTCTCGACACTGAATCCGAACTTGACCCAAATTCACCGCCACAAGATAGCGGCGAAACTATTGGTCTCAACACGACCGGTCTAACGATCACCTTTGGCTTCGGCCGCTCCCTATTTTTGAAAGATGAACAGGATCGCTTCGGCCTTGCAGACCGACTTCCAAGCGAATTCATCGAACTGCCACATTTCCCAGGTGATGCCCTGAAGCCAGAAATGAGCGGTGGGGACTTGTGTATTCAAGCCTGTGCCAACGATCCGCAGGTTGCTGTTCACGCCATAAGAAACCTAACGAGAATCGCGTTCGGTCGAGCCGTATTGAAGTGGTCCCAGCTCGGCTACGGAAGAACCTCATCAACATCCAATAGCCAACAAACCGAGCGTAACCTCATGGGTTTCAAAGATGGCACCGCTAACCTAAAAGCGGAAGACACCCAAGAGATCGACCAACATGTTTGGATCAGCGCCACCTCTTCGCAAGCATGGGCAATCGGTGGAAGCTACCTTGTTGCTCGTCGCATTCGCATGAATCTAGAAAGCTGGGACAGAAGCATCCTCAGCGAACAAGAACTTGTTTTTGGAAGAAACCGAGTGGAGGGTGCCCCACTCAGCGGGGGAACCGAATTCACGAAACCCGACTTCGGCAAAACTAACTCTGATGGAACCCCAGCCATTGACAAGTCATCCCACGTATTTCTAGCCCATCCAAGTCAGAATGGTGAAACAGCAATGCTCCGCCGAGGCTACAACTTCGTTGATGGCAATGACGAACTAGGGCGTCTAAACGCGGGGTTGTTTTTTATCAGTTTCCAGAATGACCCCGAATCTTTCATCCGAGTACAACGAAATCTTGCGAACAACGATCGCTTGAATGAATACATCCAACATGTCGGTTCTGGAATGTTCATCATTCCTCGAGGTGCCAACGCCGGCAGTTTCGTTGGCGCTGAACTGCTCCTCGCCTAACGTCCAAGTTAGACGCAGCTACGCCTTTCTGCCCAACAAATACATTTGGGTGAACTGTTCAGGATCTAAAAGGGAGACAGCCCAGCCGAGTGTATTGAGGTCCGCTTGGTCCAAAGACTTGAACCTGACACATGATTTACCCATGTCCAGCTTTTTACCACTTTGCTCCCAGCGTTCATGAAACTCTGCCGTGAGTTCTTCCGATGCGTAAATGGAGGAAAGGTAGAAAGAAATGTGTCTCTTTTGGCTAGCCAGCGCGACCGCGGCTAACGGTTGTTTATTGTAAGTAGGTCCAGATATAGCTAAAGGCACCTCGAAGACAATCATTCCCCAGGCCATGGTCTCATGAAAGCCAGCAGGCAGGTTTTGCCTAATCAAAGTCAACAGTTCAGCAATTTCACTCCGACGAGGTTCTTCCAGTTCGGATAGGTACTGCTCAACAGTAGCCGCCGTTGATGAAACCATTTTCCTCCACCATTCAGTGAGGTTCACTTTACAAGAACTGGCTAAAGAAAAACCCGGCTCTCGT
>JBEGRZ010000005.1:0-64628 GCA_041180115.1 Actinomycetota bacterium | reverse complement strand
GACAGCGGCGAGCCACCTTGGGCTTTGGATTCGGAAGGAGGCAAGAGGAACAGCACGTATCAAGCCTAAACTTGCCTTATGGTTCGACTCACCAAGATCTACACAAAAACCGGCGATGAAGGTTTCACCGCGCTAGGTGATAACAGTCGTGTGGCAAAGACCGATGCCCGCATTGAGGCGTATGCCGATGTAGATGAGGCTAATTCGGCGCTCGGTGTTGCCATTTCACTGGCTCATGGTGAATTCTCTCCCGAACTGCTGTCGCTTTTGGCTCGCATTCAGAATGACCTGTTCGACATCGGGGCCGATTTGGCAACGCCTGGAACTGGTGGCTTGCGAGTCTCGGAAGCTTGGGTTTTGGATCTTGAGGCTGCGATTGACAAGTACAACGCTTCCCTGCCCACTCTGGACTCGTTCATCATCCCTGGTGGCTCTGGGCTGGCTGCTGGGCTTCATTTGGCTCGTACCGTGGTTCGCAGGGCCGAACGTGCCGTTTGGCACGCACATTCGTCTAATGTTGATGTTTCACTTGTTTGCGCGGTCTACCTGAACCGTCTATCTGACCTGCTGTTTGTGCTGGCTCGCGTGGCGAATGTGTCTCATGGTGGCGACGTGAAGTGGGTCCCGGCGGAGAGCCGCAATGTTTGATGTTCTGGCAGCCGTTGGTCTAGTCGTTTTGGTCCTGTTTTTGATCCTCGCGGTCTCGGGCAGAGAACGAAAACCAGGACGAAAACGCCCGAAAGGACTAGCCGGTGCCATCGGCATTTTCAATGAGCTCTACCACCCGTCGGCAGCCAACGCCTCGGTCGTAGTGGAGGAACAGAAGAAGGCTCGAAAACAAGCCGGCAATACAGACAAAAAGAAACCCCAGTCAAAATGACCGGGGTTTCTTTCTTTGAGTTTTGTTAGACCAGTTCGGCGTGACGAGCAACGATGGTTACAACATCGTGCTCAACCGACAGGAAACCATCCTCGGCGTTAGCGGTTAGCTTGTCGCCGTCGGTAAGGGTGATGCGGACCTCGCCAGATGACAGGATCGCAAGCATAGGCTCGTGACCTGCTAGAAGACCAATTTCGCCTTCTACAGTCTTGGCGATAACCATCTTGGCGTCGCCTGTCCAGACTGCCTTGTCGGCAGCCACCAGTTCGACACGAAGAGTCTTTTCCGACATGTTTACTTACCGGTTTCCTTCTGGATGCGGTCCCAGTTAGCCATAACCATGTCCAAGCCACCAACGTTGAAGAAGGCCTGCTCGGCGATGTGGTCTAGGTCACCGTCAGCGATGGCCTTGAAGCCTTCAATGGTGTCCTTTAGCGGAACGGTCGAACCCTTAACACCGGTGAACTTCTCAGCCATGTAGGTGTTCTGCGATAGGAACTGCTGGATGCGGCGGGCACGCGATACGGTGACCTTGTCCTCTTCAGAAAGCTCCTCAACACCAAGGATGGCGATGATTTCCTGAAGTTCCTTGTTCTTCTGCAGGATGGCCTTGACGCGGGTTGCGGTCTCGTAGTGGTCCGCTGCAATGTAGCGAGGGTCCAAGATACGCGAGGTCGAGGTCAGTGGGTCGATAGCTGGGTAGAGACCCTTCGAAGCAATTTCACGGCTTAGCTCAGTGGTTGCGTCCAAGTGAGCGAAGGTGGTTGCTGGGGCTGGGTCGGTGTAGTCGTCCGCAGGAACGTAGATCGCCTGTAGCGAGGTGATCGAGTGACCACGGGTCGAGGTGATGCGCTCCTGTAGAAGACCCATCTCATCGGCAAGGTTCGGCTGGTAACCTACGGCCGAAGGCATACGACCTAGAAGGGTCGAAACCTCAGAACCTGCCTGGGTGAAACGGAAGATGTTGTCGATGAACAGTAGAACGTCCTGCTTCTGAACATCGCGGAAGTACTCCGCCATGGTTAGAGCCGAAAGTGCTACACGAAGACGGGTGCCTGGTGGCTCATCCATCTGACCGAACACGAGAGCGGTCTTGTCGATAACACCAGACTCGGTCATTTCGTCGATAAGGTCGTTACCTTCACGGGTACGCTCACCAACACCAGCGAACACCGATACGCCGTCGTGGTCTTCTGCCACACGGTAGATCATTTCCTGGATTAGAACGGTCTTACCAACACCGGCACCACCGAATAGACCAATCTTTCCACCCTGTACGTAAGGGGTTAGAAGGTCGATCGACTTAATACCGGTCTCGAACATCTGGGTCTTCGACTCAAGCTGGTCGAATGCAGGAGGCTGACGGTGAATCGGCCAGGTCTCCTTGACGGTGACCTTCTCGCCTGGCTTGCCGTTTAGAACTTCACCGACGACGTTGAAAACCTTACCCTTGGTAACGTCACCAACCGGCACCGAGATAGGTGCACCGGTGTCTACAACCTCGCCGCCGCGGACTAGGCCGTCGGTTGGCTTTAGAGCGATGGCACGAACCAGGTCGTCACCGAGGTGCTGAGCAACCTCAAGGGTCAGAGTGGTCTTCTCGCCGTTCAGGTCGATGACAGTGGTCAGAGCGTTGTAGATCTCTGGGATGGCATCGTGTGGGAACTCGATGTCAACAACCGGACCGGTAACGCGGGCAATGCGGCCCACTCCGGTGGTCTTAGCTGACTTCTTCTTAGTCTCGGCCATGTCTCTTTCTTTCTCTTAATCTTCTTCGACGGTGGCAAGTGCGTCTGCGCCACCAACGATTTCGGAAATCTGCTGGGTAATCTCCGACTGACGAGCTGCGTTCGATAGTCGGGTGTAGTTCTTGATTAGCTTGTCGGCGTTGTCGGTAGCCGACTTCATTGCCTTCTGACGTGCGGCATGCTCGGAGGCAGCCGACTGCAGCATGGCGTTGAAGATCTTGCTTTCGATGTAAACCGGAAGCAGGGCGTCTAGCACCTTGCTGGCGTCTGGTTCGAATTCGTATAGCGGGAAGACCTCATCAGATGCAGGAGCTTCTTCGCCTTCAACAACCTCTAGAGGCAGTAGACGAATGGTCTCAGGTTCCTGAGAGATCATCGAGATGAACTTGTTGAAGATCACGTGGATCTCGTCTACGCCGCCTTCGCCTGCTTCACGGGTGAAGTACTCGAGTACGGTGTCTGCGATTTCCTTGGCGGTGTCAACCTGAGGAAGGTCGGTGCCACCGATCCACTGCTTTTCGCTGCCACGACGACGGAAGTTGAAGAAGCTAACTGCCTTACGACCAACCAGGAAGTAAACAACTTCCTTACCCTCTTCGGTCAGCTTGGTGGTTAGGGCTTCTGCTTCCTTCAAAACGTTTGAAGAGAAAGCACCGGCCAAACCACGGTCTGAGGTGAAGATAACTACCGCTGCACGCTCAATTTTGGCTGGCTCGGTGGTTAGTGGGTGATCGATGTTCGAGTAGGTTGCAACTGCCGAAACTGCACGGGTTACCGCGCGGGCGTAAGGTGCCGAAGCAGCCACACGTGCCTGCGCCTTCGCGATACGCGAAGCCGAAATCAGCTCCATGGCGCGAGTGATCTTCTTAGTCGTCTGGGCAGACTTGATTTTCTGCCTATAGACGCGAAGTTGCGCTCCCATTAGTTACCTGTCTCTACTTCTCTTGCAGTTACTTCTTGCGCTTCTGCTTGACGATTTTTTCCTGCTCTACTTCTTCGGAAGCCAAAGCTTCTTCTTTAGCCGAAGTGTGTAGTGCGCCGCCGCCCTTGGTCTGGAACGAGCGCTTGAAGGTTGCTACAGCCTTCTCGAGTTCTGCCTTGGTGTCGTCGGTGAGGTTTGAGGTCTCACGGATGGTGTCAAGAACCTTGGTGTTGCGGCGAAGGTGCTCTAGAAGCTCCTTCTCGAAACGAAGGATGTCTTCTACCGGAACCTCGTCTAGCTTGCCGGTGGTGCCTGCCCAGATCGATACGGTCTGCTCTTCAACAGGGTATGGCGAGTACTGTGGCTGCTTTAGAAGCTCCATCAGACGTGCACCACGAGCTAGCTGCTGACGCGATGCGGCATCTAGGTCCGAAGCGAACATTGCGAATGCCTCTAGCGCACGGTACTGAGCTAGCTCTAGCTTCAAGGTACCTGAAACGCCCTTGATGCTCTTTAGCTGTGCAGCACCACCAACACGGGAAACCGAGATACCTACGTCGATAGCTGGACGCTGGTTCGAGTTGAACAGGTCGCTCTGCAAGAAGATCTGGCCGTCAGTGATCGAGATCACGTTGGTCGGGATGTATGCCGAAACGTCGTTTGCCTTGGTCTCGATGATTGGAAGACCAGTCATCGAACCGCCGCCTAGCTCGTCGTTTAGCTTGGCACAACGCTCAAGTAGACGGGAGTGTAGGTAGAACACGTCGCCTGGGTACGCTTCGCGGCCTGGTGGGCGGCGAAGAAGTAGCGATACGGCACGGTAAGCCTCGGCCTGCTTCGATAGGTCATCAAAAATGATTAGAACGTGCTTGCCACCGTACATCCAGTGCTGACCAATGGCCGAACCGGTGTAAGGAGCTAGGTACTTGAAACCTGCTGGGTCTGATGCAGGAGAAGCCACGATGGTGGTGTACTCCATTGCGCCGGCTTCTTCCAAGGCGCCCTTTACGGCGGCGATGGTCGAACCCTTCTGACCGATTGCTACATAGATGCAGCGAACCTGCTTCTTAGGGTCGCCCGAAGCCCAGTTGGCCTTCTGGTTGATGATGGTGTCTACCGCGATAGCAGTCTTACCGGTCTGGCGGTCACCAATAATTAGCTGACGCTGACCACGACCAACTGGAATCATGGCGTCGATTGCCTTGATACCGGTCTGTAGTGGTTCGTGAACCGACTTACGGGCCATAACGCCAGGAGCCTGAAGCTCTAGAGCACGGCGGCCTTCAGCCTTGATGTCACCCTGACCGTCGATTGGGTTACCCAGTGGGTCAACCACACGACCGAGGAACTTGTCGCCGACAGGTACCGAGAGAACTTCACCGGTGCGGTGAACTTCCATACCCTCTTCGATGCCCTCGAAGTTACCGAGAACAACGGTACCGATCTCGCGCTCGTCGAGGTTTAGAGCTAGACCTAGAGTGCCATCGGCAAACTTCAGTAGCTCGTTGGCCATTGCACCTGGCAAGCCTTCGACGTGAGCAATACCGTCACCGGCGTCGATTACGTGACCGACTTCGGTGCGCTTGGCCTTGTCAGCCTCGTAAGAGCTAACGAAACCCTTTAGGGCATCGCGAATCTCGTTCGGGCTAATCTTTAGATCTGCCATCTCGTGTTCCTCTTTTTTCTGTCAATGAGCTCTAGGCGAGCTGCATCTTGGCTTGGTTTAGACGGGCAACAACGCTGCCGTCGATGATTTGTCCGGAAACCTGTACCTTCACACCACCGAGGATGCTTGGGTCAATTTCCACGTTCAGGTTGATTTCCTGACCGTAAGTCTTTGCGAGCAGTTGCTCGAGTTTGTCTTGTTGGCTCTTCGAAAGCGCAGCTGCCACGGTGACGTTGGCAACCAGACGCGATGCGTAGTCGGAGACCTGCTTGATGAAGCCTTCTAGGACGACTGCAAGGCGGACGTTTCGCGAAGCAATAACAGCGTTGCGAAGAAGCAGCGCGGTTCCAGCGCTGACCTTCTTAGCTGCTAGTGAGTCGATCAATGCAACCTTCGAGTCAAGTGGAGCCTGACGGGAAGAGAATGCGCTCTGAAGTTCGCGGTCAGAAGCCAGGGTCTGGGTAAATCCGAATAGTTCGGTCTCCAGCTCCCCGAGCTTCTTGTCCTTTGCTGCGATAGCGGCAACGGTGTAGACACCGAGCTGGGTGAAGGCAGAGACTAGGTCTCCACCCTTCGACCAGCGGTAACCCGAAAGGGTGTTAGCGAACTCAAGTGCGGACGAGGATACTGCCTTGCCGAAAACGGCTTGCAGTGCTCCGGCCTTAGCGGCCTTCTCTCCGGAAGGGTCCGAGAGAATGTTGCGCAACTGTACCGACGAGCCAATGGCCGCACCGATACCGAAGATCTCTTCGGCGAACTTGAGGTCGACTTTGGCGAGCTTAGGAGCGAGTGCTTCCTTAGCCTGAGCCAGTGCCTGACGGGTTGAACTTGCCATTACTTCTTCTTGCCTGCCTTTTCGCCGGCTTCAAGCTCGGCGAGGAAGTCGTCGACAACCTTATTTGCTACCTTGTCGTTGCCTAAGCTGGCACCAACCACGCGCTCGGCGAGGTCGATTGCCAGTGAGCCAACTTCGGCACGTAGCGAAACTAGCGCTGCCTGACGTTCTGCTTCAATCTGCTGCTTTGCGGTCGCGGTGATGCGGGCTGCCTCTGCGTTAGCCTGCTCCTTCAGCTCGGCAAGGATGGCTACACCCTCGGCACGTGCTGCTTCGCGAATCGCGGATGCTTCAGCGCGGGAGTTTTCCTGAGCCTCGGCAATGTCAGCGGTCTTTTGAGCCACCTCGGCCTGAATGCGCTCGGCTTCTGCCAAACGACCTTCGATGGCCTCGGTTCTGGCGTCTAGGGTCTTCTTGAAGTTTGGAAGAACCTTGATCCAGAAGAAAGCGAGCAGGATAAAGAAGACGACCGACGACCAGACAAGGTCATAAATCTCAGGTACGAGCGGATTCTTAGCTGCCTCGCCGGCAGCCTCCGTCGCAAGAATGAGAGGGGTCATTGCTTAAGTCCTGACTTTGCTTAGGCGAAGATGAATGGGGTTGCTAGACCGATTAGAGCTAGTGCTTCGGTGAAAGCAATACCAAGCCACATGGTGACCTGTAGCTTCGAAGCTAGTTCTGGCTGGCGAGCAATCGATTCGATGGTCTTCGAAACTACGAGACCTACACCGATGCCTGGGCCTACTGCTGCTAGACCGTAGCCGATTACTGCTAGGTTGCCGGATAGTGCGGCGATGTTGTTTACGTCCACTTGTTATTTCCCTTCCGTGGTTTGAAGCTCGCGGTCGCTAGCTTCTAGTGCTCATCCGCCATGGCCAACTGAATGTAGACCGTGGTCAGAAGAGTAAATACATAAGCCTGTAGGAATGCCACCAAGATCTCAAAGAGGGTGAAGGCAAAGCCGAACAGGAGTGTTCCGGCACCGAATAGGCGCATCAAACCATCGACCTGAGTCGAGGTAAAGAAGAACCAGGTTGCCGAGAAACAAAGCACCAGTAGCAAGTGGCCGGCGATCATGTTCATCATGAGACGCAGAGCCAAGGTTACTGGGCGAAGAATGAAGGTCGAGAGGAACTCGATCGGGGTTACCAAAAGGTAGAAGGCTGGTGGCACACCCGCTGGGAACAGCGACGCGGTGAAGAAGTGCATTCCGTGCTTCTTGATACCTGCATAAATGAAAGTTACGTATGCGGCTAGAGCCATAAGCAATGGCAGACCGATAACCGAAGTACCGGCAATGTTCAACGCCGGGATGATACCGGTGATGTTCATACCGAAAACGGTAAAGAAGATGGTGGTCAGTAGCGGAAGGAAGCGATCGCCGTCCTTCTTACCAAGCTGTTCGTGAGCGATGCTGGTACGAACGAAGTTCAGTGAAATCTCGCCCATTAGCTGGAAGCGGCTCGGCACTACCTGGCCGGTCTTGTAAGCCTTTTTGAAGGTGCCAGTCCAAAGAGTGAACACAACCAAAAGCAAGGTCATTACGATCAGACGAATCATCATGATTCGGTTTAGTTCGAATGGGGTGCCTTCGAAAAGAATTGCCTCTGGGAAAAACTCACCAATAGTGGGGGCGTGGAATCCGTCCTCGGAGCCTGAAGTCTCAGACGAGGCAATCAGTGGAACTAGATTCAACAGAGCAAACTCCCGCGTTTACGTGTGGTCAACAACCCCTAAAGTCTAACAACAAAATGAGGCTCGAAAAGGGCTAAAAGCCTAAGACACGGCGGGGATTTTTGACTTTGTTACAACAAAGCCGTCCACGGCTAGCGATCCGAGCACAGAAGCGACCAAAGTTGCGAAAACCGCCACGCCGTTTAGCCCATCAATTGACTTCAAAACACTAATCGCGATGACGAACAGGACTAGCTTCAAAATCCACCCGCCGAGCACCACGCCGTAGAAACCGCCGAGGCTCAGCTTGCTCCCAACCAGGACGGAAATTGCAGTAAGACTAACGAAAATCAGCGCAATAACAGCACCCGCTAGTGAGCCGAACAACCCAGGGAGCCCTGCCGCAAAGAATCCGATGACACTACCGAGCACCGCAATTGAGGCAATTAGCAGCGAACCGAGCTTCAGTACTTTGGTGAATACGGTTTGGGCATTATCGAACTTCACTTGGTTTCCTTCTTTATGCGCTTGGCGATTACCGGCCAGGCGGTGTAGATCAAAGCTGCCACTAGCCCAACCGCAGCAAAGATCAGAGCAACGTTCATCGGGGCTAGGAATAGCAGCAAACAGGTGGCCGAGATCAGGGTGGTCCAGATGTAGAACACGATTACCGAACCCAGGTGCCCATGGCCGAAATCTTGCATGCGGTGGTGGAGGTGCTGGCGATCGGCGGCGAACGGTGACTTGCCGGCACGAAGACGACGGAACACCGCGAGCGTGAAATCAAGAAGCGGCAGAATCAAGATGGCTACCGGCAGGATCATCGGCAAGAAAGCTGGAACCAGGTTGGTCTGCTCCATGAAGGCTGGGTCAAGCTGACCGGTGACGGAAAGCGCCGAGGTGGTCATCAGTAAAGCCAGCATTAGAGCCCCGGAGTCACCCATGAAGATTTTGGCTGGGCGCCAGTTGTGAGGTAGGAAGCCGACACACATACCGATGACGATTGCCGAGATTAGCGAGGCCAGCGAGAAGTAGTTGCTGGGTGTGGTCTTCTGAGCCAACAGGTAGCTGTAAACGAAGAACGTGCTGGTGCCGATCAGAACCACACCGGCAACGAGACCGTCCAAGCCGTCGATGAAATTCACGGCGTTCATGATCAGAACGGTTAGAAAGACACTGACGAAGAACGACATACCGAACGAACCGATGGTGAGTCCACCGATTGGAAGGGAAACGATCTGCACTCCCTGCCAGGCGAGGATTCCTGCCGCCACGAACTGACCGGCCAATTTTATGGTCCAGTCCAGATCGTAGACGTCGTCGAGGGCGCCGAGAATTGCGATGATGCTGGCCGCAATGACCACTCCGAGAATCGGACCGCCCTGAACGAACACCGACTTGAACCAACCCAGGCTACCTGCGATGGCCATGGCAACTAGGAAGCCGGCGAACATGCCGAGCCCGCCGAGGCGAGGCGTTGGAACCGAGTGGGAGTCGCGGTCGCGGATCTCCGGGTAAATCTTGTACTTGCGAGTGATCTTGATTACGAAGAAGGTGGCAACCCAGGTCACCACCGCCGTGATGGCAATCATCAAGAGATAGGCGCGCATTCTGGGCTAGCCCTCGACCCTGGCGTCGTCGCCTACCAGTTCGGTAATCTCGGCAACTGAGATGACGCCAACACGAACGACGCGAACCAGGCCGTCTTCGGTTAGGTCAACGATGGTTGATGGAGCTCCGGCCGTGGCTTGACCGCCATCTAGGTAAACCGGCACCTTGTCGCCAAAATACTTTTCGGCTTCGTCCACATTGTTAGCAGCCGGTTCGCCGGTGAGGTTTGCGCTCGAGACCGCGAGTGGACCTACCTCTTTCAGGAGCGCGAGTGCGAGTTCATTGTTTGGCATTCGCAGGGCCACGGTTCCCTTGGTGTCGCCGAGGTCCCAGCTGAGGCTGGCTTGCGCGCGAAGGATGATCGTGAGGGCACCTGGCCAAAACTTCTCGGCCAACTTGAATGCCAGCACCGGCGGGTTATCGGTTAGAGCACGCAGGGTATCGAGGCTTGGAATTAGAACCGGCGGTGGCGACTGACGTCCGCGGCCCTTGGTTTCTAGAAGCTTGGCGACCGCGTGCGCACTGAATGCGTCGCAGCCAATTCCATAGACGGTGTCGGTAGGAAGAACAACTACCCCAGCGCGGCCGATGGTCTGCTTGGCCTGGCGCATGCCGTCTAGGAGTTCTGTGGTTGATGAGCAATCGAAACGCATGAGAACCTCCTAAAACGATTTCACTGCGCTGACCGCGCGGTCACGACCAGACAAATCTTTGTGCGAGCGAACCTGTTTCCAGCCACCCTCTAAAAGCAAGTCTGCCACGACTGCGGCCTGGTTGTCTGCGTGTTCAACCACTAGGAAACCACCAGGAACCAGAAGTTCCAGCGCCCTGCGGCTAACCACATGCATCACATCCATGCCGTCTTCTCCCCCGTAAAGGGCGAGAGCTGGGTCGTGTTCACGAACCTCGATGTCTCTCGGGATGGCACTGAGAGGGATGTACGGAGGGTTGCTAATTACGACCGAAACTTTGCCAACCAGCTCGGTGAACGAGGAGTCGTCGGCAATGTCTCCCATGGTGAGATTCACCGAATCGCCATAGGCTGAGATGTTTTCACGCAGGTAGCTCTCCGATTCAGGGTTTAGTTCCCAGGCGTAAACTCTGGCGTTCGGAACCTCGGTGGCCATGGCAATCGCGATGGCTCCGGAGCCCGTGCAGAGATCAACCGCAATCGGCTCACCTGGCACTGCGCGAAGAGCTTGGATTGCCAGCTCGGCAACGCTTTCGGTTTCTGGTCTCGGGATAAATACACCCCTGCCCACCTTGAGTTCGAGATTGCGGAAATAGCCCCTGCCAGTCAGGTGCTGTAGCGGAAGACGCTCGGCACGCTTTGCAGCGAGTGCTTCAAATTCTTGCAATTGTTCATCGGTGAGTTCGCGTCCAACGATTAGATCGCTCTGAATTGAACCTCGAGAAGAATCGAGGACGTGAGCCGCCAGCAACTGCGCATCAATTTCAGGAGTTTCAATACCGGCGTTAATAAACGCGGCGGACGCTTTTGCAAGTGCGTCTGCTAGTTGCATTACTTCTCGCCGAGGGCAGCCAGACGAGCTTCTTCGTCGGCGGCGATTGCCGACTGAATTACAGGCTCGAGAGCGCCGTCCATGACCTGGTCAAGGTTGTAGGCCTTGTATCCGGTGCGGTGGTCGGCGATGCGGTTTTCAGGGAAGTTGTACGTGCGAATACGCTCCGAACGGTCAACGCTCTTCACCTGAGACTTACGTGCAGCTGAAAGTTCGGCTTCGATGGCCTCCTGCTGAGCGGCCAGGATGCGGGCACGAAGCACACGCATGGCAGCTTCACGGTTCTGCAACTGGCTCTTCTCGTTCTGCATCGAAACCACGATTCCGGTAGGAAGGTGGGTGATGCGGACTGCGGAGTCCGTGGTGTTAACCGACTGACCGCCAGGACCAGAAGAGCGGTAAACATCAATGCGAAGATCGTTCTGGCTGATCTCAACCTCTTCCGGTTCGTCTACTTCTGGGAAGCAGAGAACACCGGCAGCCGAGGTGTGGATTCGTCCTTGAGTTTCGGTAGCTGGAACACGTTGAACGCGGTGAACGCCGCCCTCGTACTTGAGGTGAGCCCAAACGCCCTGGCTAGGGTCGGTAGCGTTTGACTTGACCGCCATCTGAACATCCTTGATACCGCCGAGGTCACTCTCGTTCTTGTCGAGAATTTCGGTCTTCCAACCCTTTGAGTTGGCGTACTGGATGTACATGCGAAGCAAGTCACCGGCGAACAGCGCCGATTCGGCACCACCTTCACCAGCCTTGATTTCCATAATCACGTCTCGGCCGTCGTCTGGATCGCGAGGAATTAGCAGGCGACGAAGTTTTTCGTTAGCTTCGTGCAGCTTCTCCTCGGTAGCCGGAACTTCCTCGGCGAAAGCTTCATCTTCCTTGGCCAGTTCTTTCGCGGCGGCTAAGTCTTCGGTCAACGAGTTAACCGAGTTGTAAGCGTTCACGATGGCGCTGAGCTCTGCGTAACGACGGTTCAGTTTCTTAGCCAAGGCAGCGTTGGCGTGCACCGAGGCGTCGGAAAGCTGCTCCTGAATCGCCTGGTGTTCTTCCAATAAAGGCTTGACTGAGTCGAGCATTACTCTCCGTCAGAGGTTGGAACAGGCATCGACTTCTGAACCTGCATTAGGAACTCGACGTTGCTCTGAGTTTCCTTTAGGCGGCTGAGCACAAGCTCAAGAGCCTGCTGCTGCTCAAGACCGGCAAGTGCACGGCGAAGTTTCCAGATGATCTTGGTCTCGTCTGGGCTCATCAGCATCTCTTCACGACGGGTACCTGAAGCGTTGACATCGACGGCTGGGAAGATGCGCTTGTCTGCAAGCTGACGCGACAGACGAAGCTCCATGTTTCCAGTTCCCTTGAATTCTTCGAAGATAACCTCGTCCATCTTCGAACCGGTCTCAACCAGTGCGGTGGCCAGGATGGTAAGCGAACCGCCGTCCTCGATGTTACGAGCGGCACCGAAGAAACGCTTAGGTGGGTAAAGCGCCGACGAGTCGACACCACCGGAAAGGATACGGCCCGAAGCAGGTGCGCTCAGGTTGTAGGCACGGCCCAAACGGGTGATCGAGTCTAGAAGAACAACAACGTCGTGACCTAGTTCAACCAGACGCTTGGCGCGCTCGATTGCTAGCTCGGCAACAGTGGTGTGGTCTTCTGCAGGGCGGTCGAAGGTCGAGGCAATTACCTCACCCTTCACGGTGCGCTGCATGTCGGTAACTTCTTCCGGACGCTCGTCAACGAGCACAACCATTAGGTGGACCTCTGGGTTGTTCTGAGCGATCGAGTTTGCGATTGCCTGCAGAACCAGGGTCTTACCAGCCTTTGGAGGCGAAACAATCAGACCACGCTGACCCTTACCAATTGGCGAAACGAGGTCGATGATACGAGTGTTTAGCTTCGCGGCATCGGTCTCAAGACGTAGACGGCTCTGTGGGTAAAGCGGGGTTAGCTTTCCGAACTCGATGCGGCTCTGAGCCTCGGCAACGGTTGCACCGTTTACCGAGTCGATGCGCACAACTGCGTTGAACTTCTGACGACCAGCGCCATCGCCCTCGCGAGGCTGACGGATGGCACCAACCACTGCGTCACCCTTGCGTAGACCGTACTTCTTTACCTGGCCGAGCGAAACGTAAACGTCGTTTGGGCCTGGAAGGTAACCGGAGGTACGGATGAATGCATAGTTCTCTAGGACGTCGAGGATACCTGCGACCGAAACTAGAACGTCGTCCTCGCGGATCTCTGGCTCGTCTTCACCCTGGAAGTCGCCGCCGCGACCACGGCCACGGTTACGGTCACGCCCACGGTTACGGTTGCGGTTACGGTTACGGCCGCCGCGCTCTTCGTCGCGGTCGCCACGCTCCTGGCGCTCGCCGCGTTCCTGCTTTGGTGCGTCACCTTCGCCTTCGGCCTTGGCTGGCTTGTCGGCCTTTGCCTCGCCAGCTTCGGCTTTGGCTGGCTTGTCGCCTGCTTCATCCTTTGGCTTAGCGGAACGGGTGCGACGCTTTGGAGCCGACGACTCTTCGCCGGCCGGGGTGGAAGCTGCTGGATCTACTACTACGCGGCGACCTTTAGTCGCAGGTGCGTCAGTCTGGATTTCATCCATGTGTGTTTTCTCTCCTTGAGATTTATGTGACTGGTTCGTTTCGGGTTAGTCACTTGACATGTATCGAACATGCGCGATCGCTAGATTTGCGAAGTTTTTGCTATTCACCAGTGGGATTTGAAAACCGCCACTTTCGAGTTCACTCGAATTACTGGTTCTGAACTACAGTAGCACCTTTGAAGTCAACTGCCAACAGCAACGCACGCCACTGTGGAAAATGTTCGGCTGCCAGTTCGGCTGCGTCGAGACGCTCGGCAGGGTCTGATGCGAGGACGAGCACCGACGGACCAGCACCGGAAACCACAGCCGCGTGACCGTGTTCGCGCATCATCGCGATGACCTTACCGGCCTCAGGCATTGCCTCGGCGCGGTAGTCCTGGTGAAGACGATCTTCGGTAGCTGCCATCAAAAGTTCCGGGCTCTGGGTAAGGGCTGCAACAAGTAGCGCCGAACGCGAAACGTTGAATACCGCGTCTTCGTGAGGAACAGTTTCCGGCTGCAGAGCTCTCGCGGTTGCGGTAGACATCTTGAAGTTTGGAACCAACTCCAAAGGCGAAACTCCGCGGTGCACGATCAGCTTTTTGTGGTGCGGGCCCTTGGCATCTTCCCAGGCGATGGTCAGACCACCGAACAAAGCTGGAGCCACGTTGTCTGGGTGGCCCTCAAGGTCGGTTGCCAACTGCAAAAGGTCTTGAGGAGTAAATTCTTCGATTCCTTCGAGGAGACCCTTGGCTGCCATAATTCCCGAAACCACAGCGGCACCGGACGAGCCCATACCCCGACCGTGCGGGATGACGTTGTGTGCTTGCAGCTTTAGCCCAGGAAGGGCCTGACCGCGCTTTTCAAAAACGTAGGCGATGGAGCGAACCACCAGGTTGCTGGCATCGGTTGGTACTTCGCCGGCACCTTCACCAATAACCTCGACGACCGCGCCGGAACCGGCAACGGCTTCAACCTCTAGCTCGTCGTAGTAAGAAAGAGCCATTCCGAGCGTGTCAAAGCCAGGTCCTAGGTTTGCGGAAGTTGCCGGAACCTTGACTGAGACTTTACGACCGACCGGAACTGCCATTAGACCAGGCCTAGACGCTCTGCAACTTCGGCTGCCTGCTTTGAAACGACCTGAGGCTTGATTTCGTTACCCTCTTCGTCTTTCAGTGCCCAAGCGGCATCCTTCAGGCCGTTACCGGTTACGGTCACCACGATGGTTTTGCCGGCCAGGTTGTCGCCGGTGCGAGATGCCTGGAGCAGACCGGCTGCACCTGTTGCCGAAGAAGGCTCAACGAATACGCCAACCTCCTGCGATAGGAAGCGGTGCATCCAAAGTATGTCGGCGTCCTTGACGGCGCCGAAACGACCGCCAGATACCTCGCGAGCGTTTAGAGCTAGGTCGTAAGAAGCTGGGTTACCGATACGGATCGCAGTAGCAATTGTGTCTGGGTTCTTTACCGGGTTGCCGTATACGAATGGAGCTGAGCCATCGGCCTGGTAACCCCACATCTGAGGGATGTGGTTGATGCGGCCAGCCTCGCGGTCTTCGCTGTAGCCCTTGAAATAAGCGGTGTAGTTACCGGCGTTTCCAACCGGCAACACGTGGATGTCTGGAGCGCGATCTAGGAACTCGAATACCTCGAAAGCACCGGTCTTCTGACCCTCAATGCGGTCTGGGTTTACCGAGTTGACCAGGTGAACCGCGTAGTTGTCGGCCAGGTCACGAGCAAGGTCGAGGCAGTCGTCGAAGTTTCCCTGAACCTGCAGGATCTGAGCCTTGTGAGCAACGGCCTGGGCTAGCTTGCCAAGAGCAATCTTGCCTTCTGGAACCAGAACCACAGACTGGATTCCCGCAGCGGCAGCGTAAGCAGCGGCCGAGGCAGAGGTGTTGCCGGTCGAGGCACAAATAACTGCCTTGGCACCGTGACCAACAGCCTTCGAAACGGCCATGGTCATACCGCGGTCCTTGAACGAACCGGTTGGGTTCATGCCCTCAACCTTTAGGTAAACCTCATCGGCACCAACCAGCTTGGCTAGCGCAGGTGCAGCCACAAGCGGGGTGCCGCCCTCACCTAGAGTGATGATTGGGGTGGTTGAATCTACGTCTAGTCGATCGAAGTATTCGCGGATAACTCCGCGCCACTGGTGTGCCATTAGTTGCCTTCCACTCGGATAACTGAAGTGATGGAGTCGACTGCGTCTGAAGTCGACAGTGCCTGAACTACAGCGGTCAGGGCGGAGTCTTTTGCGTCGTGAGTACCGATTAGTAGCTGAGCGGTTGGGTTCTCGCGCTTCGAAGCGATTGATTGCTCAACGGTTTCAACCGAAACGTTGTGCTTGGCAAAGATGTTGGCAACCTCAGCCAAGACACCAGGCTGGTCTTTCACTTCGAGAGCGATCTGGTAGCTGGTGGTAATCCGCGAGATAGGAAGGGTAGGCAGGTTTGCGTGTGCCGAATCGGCCAAACCAGGACCACCGATGACGTGACGTTTAGCTGCTGAAACCAAGTCACCTAGTACGGCAGACGCGGTCTGAGGACCACCGGCACCGGCACCGTAGAACATGAGTTCGCCGGCAGCCTCAGCCTCAACGAACACGGCGTTGAATGCCTTGCGCACCGAAGCCAGCGGGTGCTCGACCGGAATCAGCGCTGGGTAGACACGTGCCGAAACTCCAGCCTCGCCCTGTTCATCGGCTTCGATCTTTTCGCAAACTGCCAGCAGCTTGATGACGTAACCGTTTTCCTTGGCGCTGAGCATCTGCTCGCGAGTGATCGAGGTGATTCCTTCACGGTGAACGTGGTTTAGGTCAACCTCGGTGTGGAATGCGAGCGAAGCAAGAATCGCAACCTTCTGCGCTGCGTCATAGCCTTCTACGTCGAGGCTAGGGTCGGCCTCAAGGTAACCGAGGTCAGTAGCTTCAACCATGGCAGCCTCTAGAGAGAGACCGTCGGCGTGCATGCGATCAAGAATGTAGTTGGTCGAGCCGTTGACGATACCCATGATTCGGGTTACCTTGTCGCCGGCAAGAGATTCGCGAAGTGGACGAATGATTGGGATGGCAGCTGCAACCGCGGCCTCATAGTAAAGCTGAGCACCAACCTGCTCGGCAACATCGAAGAGTTCGGTCGAGTGGTTTGCAAGCAATGCCTTGTTGGCGGTGATGACATCGGCGCCGGCAAGCAATGCCTGGCGGATGAGGGTGCGAGCTGGCTCGATTCCGCCCATGACCTCGATGACGATGTCTGCGCTGAGAATCAGTGCCTCGGCGTCGGTGGTTAGAAGCTCGGCAGGAACTCCTTCGGCTCGCTTGGAGTTGATGTCGCGAACCGCGATGCCGATCAGCTCAAGCTCTGCGCCAACTCGGGCTGCGAGCTCGGCTTTGTTCTCAAGTAGCAGGCGCGCTACCTGACCACCGACGGTGCCGGCTCCTAGAAGCGCTATACGTAGCGGACGATATTCGATCACTTATTTGTCCTTCTGAATGCCGACGTCACGCGAGAGCAGGTCTGCCTCGGTTTCGCCACGCACAATCAATCGTGCCTTACCTTCGTGCACTGCCACAACAGGCGGGCGCTGGAGGTAGTTGTAATTACTGGAAAGCGAAAAGCAGTAGGCGCCGGTCGCGGCTACCGCGATTGTGTCACCGTTGTTGATATCGGCAGGAAGGTAGTCGTGACGAACGACGATGTCGCCGCTCTCACAGTGTTTACCAACGACGCGCACCAAAGCCGGTTCGGCGGCGCTCAAACGAGAAACCAAACGGGTACTGTATTCGGCACGATACATAGCCGAGCGAAGGTTATCGCTCATCCCGCCATCCACCGAAACGTACTTGCGGGTCAAGCCACCTTCGAGCTTTACGTCCTTGATGGTGCCAACGTTGTAAAGGGTGATCCCACTTCGGCCGACGATCGCGCGTCCTGGTTCAAAGGCAAGCTTCGGAACGGCTATCCCGGCTTCGGCGCAGGCAGCAGCAATTGCCGATGCAATTTCGGCAGCGAATGCCTGCACTTGCGGTGCGTGATCGCCAACGTTGTAGTCGATGCCGAAACCACCACCGAGGTTGAGCTGCGGAACTGGCCCGCCTTCGAGAAGAGCTGCGTGAAGTTTGATGAGGCGACGAGCACCCTCGGCGAAACCATCGGTGGCAAAAATCTGGGAACCGATGTGTGAGTGCAGACCTAGGAACTCGAGGTTTCCGATCGAACGAATCTTGGCAACCAGCGCTGGAACATCTTCGATCGCGATTCCGAACTTCTGGTCCTCGCGAGCGGTAGCCAGGAATTCGTGGGTGTCGGCGTGAACACCGGTGTTAACGCGAATGCGAACCGGCTGAATGCGTCCCTGTGCACCCGCGGTAGCAGCGATGCGTTCGATTTCGATTTCGCTGTCGATGACGATCGCGCCAACTCCTGCGGAAACCGCACGGCCAATCTCAGCTGCTGACTTGTTGTTGCCGTGCAGACCGATTCGCTTAGGGTCAATGCCAGCCGCGAGCGCAACTGCCAGTTCTCCGCCGCTGGCGACGTCGATGTTCAGGCCTAGAGCCTCGACCCAACGCACAACCTCGGTGCATAGGAAAGCCTTGCCGGCGTAGTAAACGGTTGCTTCAGTACCGATGCCAGCCGCCGCCGACTGCAGAGCGCTCTTCACCTCGAGCGCCGAGGCAGTGAACTGGGTCTGGTCAACCACGTACAACGGAGTGCCGAACTGTGCGGTTAGATCAGAAACCGGGACTCCACCGATGACCATCTCGCCATCTTCGTCGCGGTAAACATCGGCAGGCCAGATGCGTGTCGTGAGTTCATTGGCATCGGTTGGTACCGAAAGCCAGTTTGGAGCCACAGGTTCGTTTGCCATTACATACGCTCCGGAGCGGTGACACCTAGAACGCCGAGACCGTTCTTGAGCACAATCGAGGTGGCTTCGTTTAGCCAGAGACGGGTGCGGTGGATGGTCTCTACTTCGCCACCGGCTAGCGGAGTAACTCGGCAGTTGTCGTACCAGCGGTGGTAGGCGCCGGCAACCTCTTCAAGGTAACGAGCTACGCGGTGTGGTTCGCGGAACTCTGCAGACTGGGCGAGCACACGAGGAAGTTCTACCAGCTTGGCAATAAGTTCACCCTCGGCGGCGTGGTTTAGCAAGGTTGGGTCAAACTCGGTGCGCTCGACGCCAAGCGAGGCAGCGTTTACTGCAACCTGACGGGTACGAGCGTGAGCGTACTGCACGTAGAAGACCGGGTTGTCGTTGGTCTTCTTTTCGAGTACCGCTAGGTCAACATCGAGCGATGAGTTGATGGAAGAACGAACCAAGGCGTAGCGTGCGGCATCCACTCCCACTAGGTCAACGAGGTCTTCCATAGTGACCACGGTTCCAGCGCGCTTAGACATACGAACCGGCTCGCCATCACGAACGAGGTTCACCATCTGACCGATCAGGATCTCGAGGTTGACACCTGGTTCGTCGCCGAATGCGGCACACATGGCCATCATTCGAGGAACGTAGCCGTGGTGATCTGCGCCAAGCATGTAGATGCAGCGGTCGAAGCCACGCGAACGCTTGTCTAGGTAGTAGGCCAAGTCTCCTGCGATGTAGGCGGCTTCGCCGTCGCTCTTCAGAACTACACGGTCGCGGTCGTCGCCGAAGGTAGTGGTGCGAAGCCATAGAGCGCCGTCGGCTTCGAACATGTGGCCGCCGGCCTTCAGGCGTTCGATCGCCTTTTCAACCGCACCTGATTCGTACAGCGAGTTCTCGTGGAAGTAAACGTCGAAGTCAACACCAAACTCGTGAAGCGATTCACGAATCTCGGCGAACATCAGGTTCACACCCTCCGAACGGAAGGCCTCCTGAGCTTCTTCGTCAGGCAAACTTAGGACGTCCACGGCGGTGCCGGCCACGACCTGCTTCGCGATCTCGTCGATGTAGGCACCGGCGTAACCGTCTTCGGGAGCTTCTTGACCGCGAGCGCTAGCCAGTAGCGAACGGGCAAAACGGTCAATCTGTGCACCGTGGTCATTGAAGTAATACTCGCGAGTAACCTCGGCACCCTGCGACTGCAGAACGCGTGCCAGCGAATCGCCAACCGCAGCCCAGCGGGTACCACCGAGGTGGATTGGGCCGGTTGGGTTAGCTGAGACGAATTCGAGGTTTAGTTTGATGCCAGCCAGCGCATCACCAAGACCATAAGCCGCACCCGCCTCAACAATCTGCTTGGCCAACTCGCCAGCAGCGCCAGCCGAAAGAGTGATGTTAATAAACCCAGGGCCCGCGATATCTACCTTGGTAACGCCGTCATTACTGAGGAGTTTTTCGGCTACAAGTTCAGCTAGGTCACGAGGCTTGGTTCCGAGTTTGCCGGCAAACTGCAGCGCGAGGTTAGTTGCCCAGTCGCCGTGTTCACGATTCTTCGGACGCTCAACCACAACGTCGCTTGGAAGGTCGCCAGAAATCTTGCCTTCCGATTCGAGCTGAGAAAGGATGGCGACCAGCAGTGCGGATAGCGCTTCTGGGGTCATAGTTCGCCTTAGGGTAGCCGATTCGTGGGTATCCAACAATCATACCGAACCAGCCTTGCTGGTAGTCTGGAACCACCCTTAGGCCCCTATAGCTCAGGGGATAGAGCGTCGCTCTCCGGAGGCGAAAGCGCAGGTTCGAATCCTGCTAGGGGCGCATGTCAGAAATACTTCATTTCCTAAACCCCGAGTACCTCCTTGCCACTTTCGGTCAGCTGTTCTTTGCTGTCGCGTGCCTCATGATCTTCGCCGAGACCGGTTTGCTGGTGGGGTTCTTCCTGCCTGGCGACTCGCTGCTGTTCGCTCTCGGGCTCTTCATCGCGTCAGGTCAGATCGATGTTCCACTCTGGTTAGCGGTTTTATTGTTGGCCATCAGCGCATTTGCCGGTGACCAAACCGGCTACTGGATTGGCCGAAAACTGGGACCAGCCGTTTTCAACAAACCAAAATCGAAGCTGTTCCACCCGAAAAATGTAGAGGCGGCTCACAACTTCTTCGAACGCTACGGTTCCAGAGCAGTCATTCTGGCTCACTTCGTACCAATCATGCGAACCTTCATTCCGGTCTCGGCTGGCATTGCAAAGCTGGAGTGGCGCAAGTACACCGTTTACAACTTGATCGGTATCTTGGGCTGGGCGGTTGGAATCACCTTGGCTGGCGCAGCACTTGGAAGCAACGCTTGGGTGAAGGAAAACCTCGAATTGGTTCTGATCGCATTCGTACTTGTGTCGTTCATTCCAATCGCGCTCGAGGTACTGCGCAACTGGAAAAAGCGCTAACGGTGCAAATAATCGATTAGTTGACTGAGCGCAGAAGCGCGGTGACTGAGGGAATTCTTAACTTCAGACTCTAACTCGGCAGCGGTCAATGCAAACCCTTCCGGGATGAATACCGGATCGTAGCCGTGGCCGTTGGTTCCGCGCTCTTCCCGAGCAATACTCCCATGCCAGAAACCGGTGAACGACAGTTCGTTCTCACTATCGACGTATGCGATCGTGCAAATGAAGGCGGCGGCGCGGTGTTCATCGCGGACATCCCCCAATTGCTTCAGAAGGAGACGGCGGTTTTCAATGTTGTCTCGGCCACCGGCCCAACGAGCACTGAAGATTCCAGGCGAACCACCGAGGATTTCCACGGCTAGCCCCGAATCATCGGCGATCGACGGAAGCCCTGTGTGAGCGAATGCCGCACGTGCCTTGATTAGTGCATTGTCGAGGTAACTAATTCCGTCTTCGACCGGCTCTGGGCCGTCGTAGCCAACCAGGTCTAGCCCTGCAACGGCAGGCTCCAGAATGGCACTAAGTTCTGCCAGCTTGCCGGCATTGTGAGTGGCGAGGACCAGCTTCATTAGGCCAGAGCCGACTTCTGAATCGCAGTTAGGTCGCCACAACCCTTGAGCGCAAGGTCAAGCAGTGCGTTAAGTTCATCGCGGTCGAATGGAACACCCTCGGCTGTACCCTGCACCTCCACGAACTTGCCGGCACCCGTGACCACGACGTTCATGTCGGTCTCGGCGCGAACGTCTTCAACGTAGGCAAGGTCAAGCTGCGGCTGACCGTCGATGATGCCAACCGAAACCGCTGCCACAGAGTCACTCAAGACGTTCGCCTTGTTCGGGATATGCCCCTTGGCCTTACCCCAGGCAATCGCGTCGGCAAGAGCCACATATGCGCCGGTGATGCTGGCGGTGCGGGTGCCGCCATCAGCCTGGAGCACGTCGCAGTCGATCACGATGGTGTTTTCGCCAAGTGCTTTCACATCGACGATTGCACGCAGGCTGCGACCAATCAACCGAGAAATTTCGTGGGTGCGTCCACCGATCTTGCCCTTCACGGCCTCACGGTCGGAGCGAGAGTGAGTGGCGCGTGGCAGCATCGAGTACTCGGCAGTAACCCAGCCCTCCCCTTTGCCAACCTTCCATCGCGGAACGCCGGCTGTGAACGATGCGGTGCACAAAACCTTGGTGCCACCGAACGAGATTAGAGCGCTGCCCTCGGCGTGGTCCGACCAACCGCGCTCGATTGTGATTTCGCGAAGATCGTCATTGTTGCGGCCATCGGCTCGGTTACCCATTTGTTGCTCCTAGATGTTTTCGACCCGAACGACCTCTGGTCCGAGGAATCGTCTGGCCAGTTTTTCAAAAGACTTGGTGTCACCGGTCGCTTGGAATCGGTAGCTCGGCGCCTCGTTCGATGAACGCAGGAGGTGCTCAGAGTTCAAGGTGCGGTAAACATCCTTGGCTGTTTCTTCAGCGCTGGAAACCAGGGTCACGCCATCGCCCATCACGTAACTAATCGCACCGGTTAGCAGCGGGTAGTGAGTACAGCCAAGGACAAGCGTATCCACGCCCGCCTCACGAATCGGAGCCAAATACTCTTCGGTGACCTTCATGAGTTCAGGACCAGAAGTGATACCGCGCTCCACAAACTCAACGAACGCGGGGCAGGCAACCGAGGTGATGTCGATGTCAACCGCAGCCGCAAAGGCGTCGTCGTAGGCCTTAGAAGAAACTGTGGCGTTGGTACCAATGACGCCGATGTGCTTGTTGCGGGTTGATGCCACCGCGCGGCGAACCGCTGGCTGGATAACCTCGACGACCGGAATGCCTAGACCTACCGTGTAGCGCTCGCGAGCATCGCGAAGGACGGCAGCCGACGCCGAGTTGCATGCGATTACGAGTAGCTTTACGCCCTCGGCTACCAGGCGATCCATGACCTCTAGGGCAAGGCGACGAACTTCTTCCAGAGGACGAGGTCCGTACGGAGTATTCGCGGTGTCGCCGACGTAGATGATGGATTCGTTTGGAAGTTGGTCGATGATGGCACGCGCAACGGTAAGACCGCCAACGCCGGAGTCAAAGATTCCAATGGGTGCATCATTCACGAAACTAAGTCTAGTTACGGGTGTCAGCCACACTGGGTAGGCTGGTTGACGTGCAACAATCAACCGCGCTACTAACCGACCGTTACGAATTGACAATGATTCAGGCGGCTCGTCACTCCGGTCTAGCCGGTCGCGAGTGTGTGTTTGAGATGTTTAGCCGCTCGCTACCTGGTGGTCGCCGCTACGGTGTGGTTGGTGGAACGGGTCGCCTGCTCGAGCAAATCAAGGATTTCCGATTTGGGGATGCCGAGCTCGAATGGCTTCGCAAGGACCAAATCGTTGATGCCGAAACCATCGACTTCCTAGCGAACTATCGCTTTAGCGGAAACATCTGGGGATACCGCGAGGGTGACGCTTACTTTGGGTACTCCCCTGTTCTGGTGGTTGAAGCGCCGTTCGAACAGGGTGTGGTCTTGGAAACCCTGATCCTTTCAGTCATGAACTACGACAGCGCGGTCGCTTCGGCTGCTTCGCGTATGCGGTCTGCCGCCGGCAAGCGCTACCTCGCCGAAATGGGAGGACGTCGAACCAGCGAACAGGCAGCAGTTGCTGCAGCCCGCGCCGCATACATCTCAGGCTTCGACGCCACCTCGAACCTCGAGGCAGGGCGCAGTTGGGGTATCCCAACCATGGGAACCGCGGCTCACGCCTTCACCTTGCTTCACGACACCGAGGAAGCAGCTTTCAAGGCACAGGTGGAAACCTTCGGCGTTGGAACCACTCTTTTGGTAGACACCTACAACACCGACGAAGGGGTGCGCAAGGCAATCGAGATTGCGGGCACAAACCTAGGTGCGGTTCGCATCGACTCGGGTGATCTGGGCGTTGAGGTATCTCGCGTTCGCGCACTGCTCGATTCGCTTGGTGCTACCAAGACTCTGATCACGGTCACCAACGACCTAGACGAACACGCTATTGCCGCCCTGGCCGCATCGCCGGTTGACCGATACGGAGTTGGCACCTCGGTGGTAACCGGTTCCGGTGTTCCAACCGCTGGTTTCGTTTACAAGTTGGTTGCTCACAAGAACTATGGCGGAGACTGGGTTTCGGTTTCCAAGCGCTCGGCAAACAAGACCAACATCGGTGGTCGTAAGCAAGCCATCCGAGAAATCACTGGCGGTCTAGCCACCAAGGAGCTTCTGGCTGCTGGTCACGAGGTTGAGGTTGGCAGCGAAGACCGAGAACTACTAGTACCACTAGTGGCGAACGGGGTCATCGATGAAACTTATCTGGGAGCCGAGGGCGTGGCAAAAGCTCGTGAACTTCACACCAGGGCAATCTCGGAACTACCAGCCCAAGCGTTCCGCTTCCAGCGAGGCGAACCGGTAATTCCTACCGAATTTATTTAGCTGTCCGAAGACTTCGGGTCTTCTGGGCGTAATCCGTCATAGATTTCCTGACAGATCGGGCAAATCGGAAACTTCTCAGGGTCGCGTCCTGGCACCCAAACTTTGCCGCATAGAGCGTGAACCGGAGTGCCGAGAACGGCAGACTCCACAATCTTTTCTTTGCGAACGTAATGCGAATAGCGCTCGTGGTCGCCCGGCTCGAGGTGCTCAACTTTTTCTTCAACGAGCACATCGCCGGAAGTGTTCGGCAGCGTTTCCTGAGCGGTCATTACTGGCTTACCTGCAGACTGCCGAGGGTCACCTTTGCAGTCTGGGTCTTGCCGTCACGAAGAAACTCAACGGTCGCGGTGGCACCGGCTGGTTCCCAACGAACTGCAGCGGTTAGATCGCCAGCTTCGAGAATTACCTGGTCATTGAACTTGGTCACCACATCGCCTGCCTGAAGCCCTGCGGAAGCAGCTGCTCCATCGGCGGTAACTTCCTTGATTAATGCGCCAACTGAGAACGAGGTGCTGGCCTCTTCATCAAACAACTTGTTCGTGACCAGTGCGCCGAGTAGACCGTGAGTTGCCTTGCCATCCTTGATGATTTCATCGGCGATACGCTTGGCCACGTTCGAAGGAATCGAGAAGCCAACACCGATGTTTCCAGACTGGCTGTCTGACGACGACGAACCGGTTGAGGCAATGGCAACGTTGATGCCGATCAGCTGACCCTTTGCGTTCACCAAGGCACCACCCGAGTTTCCAGGATTGATGGCAGCGTCGGTCTGAATCACTCGAAGGCTCACCGGAGCCGAACCAGCGTTTCCGTTCCATAGCTGCAGGCCACCATCTGAAGGCGCGGAAGAGTTAGAGACTGAGATGGTTCGGTTCAGCGCCGAGATCACACCGCTGGTCACCGATTCGGTGAGACCGAGTGGCGCACCGATTGCAACAACCGGATCGCCGATGTTCAGGCTGGAAGAGTCTGCGAACTCGACAGGCTTGAACCCCGTGCCATCAACCTTGATAACTGCAAGATCGTTCATCGGGTCGCGGCCGATGATTTCCGCGTTGTAGGTCTTTTTGTCGTAGGTCTGAACTTCCACGGTTGGATTGCTACTCTGGCCATCTAGGGTGATCACGTGGTTGTTGGTAAGGATGTAGCCGTCGGCATTTAGGAACACTCCGGAACCAGATCCTCCAGCTTCCGAGTCACCGACGTTGATAGTTACGGTGCTTGGCATGGCGACTGTGGCGGCCCCGCTCACCCAATTGACATCAGCATTTCGATTGACCACAACTGGAGTGGGCAATGTGCCCAGATAGTAACCCCCAACGCCAATGAGCGCTCCGAACATTGAACCTACCAGTGAACCCAAAATCACACCGGTGGTGGCGGTAATGCCCGTCTTCACCTTGCGTGGAGCTACCGGTAGCGGATTTGCAGGGCTTATTGGCTGGTCGAAGAAGAACTGACGGTTTTGCTGATCGCTCATATCTCCAAGTTTAAGCAAAGAAACCTGAGAGCTTTCTGAATGTCAGCACCCAACCGCCTGAATTCTCTGTAGGCAGTTCCAGTGAACGAGTACCACCCTTGGTTTACTTGCGGTCCCCGGCCCAACTTGCACTCGTCGCGGAAGCGCATTCGAGGTAATCAATCCAGGCAACACCATCCAGCCACTCTTTCCAATGATGCGATACTTGACCGAATATCTGACCGATAGCTTGACCTGATAGATTCCGCTACGAGCCCATGAGTGAGAGACCAGAGCGCTGCCCGAATCCGTGCCGTCATCAAAGGTCCAGAAGTAGGCGACCGGTTGGAAACGAACCTGTGACGGATACCAGAGCAGGAGCCGATTTTTGATATGAACCCGGGCTTTTGCGGTGAAATCGATTGCCTCGCCGACTTGCAGCACCCCTTGCGATATGGGTTCGATCGAAGGTGCGTTCGGCGAAACCGAGAACTCGTTCTTCCAATTGATTCTCTTGGTTGGGGTGTTGCTTGGCTTTTTCTTGATTGGCTTCTTGGGCTTAGGAAGCAGCTTCCAGATCTCGTTGCCACAGACCTTAGCCGAAACGTTGCCAACCTGACCCGAGTACTTGAGGGAACCGGACTGCCCTCCGGCCACCTTGCAAGTGGCAGCGTGTACCGCTCCTGAAGGTTCAAGGGCGGGGAAGAATAGAGCCAAGCAAAGCCCTACAGACAACCACGGTTTCACCATTGCTAAAGGTTATGAAGTTTCATCCAACCCATTGATTTTTTATCCACAGGTTAAAGCAACAGACCCGATCGAATTTCGATCGGGTCTGTTTTTGGTTGCGGAGGCAGGATTTGAACCTACGACCTCCGGGTTATGAGCCCGGCGAGCTACCGAACTGCTCCACCCCGCGGTGTGAGTTCAGTTTAGCACGAACCTGCCGCTACTTGCTAGCCGCCTTTCGAATGGCTGCAATTGCATCCTTCAAATCCTGCGCAGCCTTGCCGTAGGCGGCCCAGTCACCGGCCTTCATAGCAGCGTCTTGGCTATCCAAAGCCTGCTGAGCCGCGTTTATGGCAGCGGTGAGCGTGGTCACGTTTGGATCGGTGGGTTCGCCCGTACCTGGGTCAACGACCGGAGTACCGAACAACGAACTCAAAGCACCCTCAAGGGTGTCCTCGAACGCGATCTTGTCACCAAAGGCAACCAGCACCTTCTTGACCAGAGGGAAGCTGGTTTCACCCGTTGACTGGATGTATACCGGCTGAACGTAGAGCAAACCGCCACCGACTGGAAGGGTCAAGAGGTTACCTCGAAGGACCTTGGTTGAACCCTGCTGAAGCAGGTTCAAAAGCTTTGACACTTCAGGGTCGGTGGTGAACTGGTTCTGCACCTGACCAGGACCTGGAACTACCGAGTTCTTTGGAAGCACCAGCAGCTTTAGCTTGCCGTAATCGCTCGCGATCTGACCCTTAGCTCCCCCGGCGTCCGAGTTGGCAACCAGATAACCGGTCAAAACACTTCGGTTCGATTCACCCGTGGAACGAGGAATGAAACCGGTGTAGAGCGAGAAGGCAGACTTGGTCGAGCCTGGAGCCTGCATCGTCAAGTAGTAAGGAGGCTGGAACGAGGTGCTGTTGGTATCGCTCGATGGATCGTTTGGCACCATCCAGGCATCCTGCTGCGAGTAGAAAGAACCGGCCTCGGTCACGTGATACTGGCCGAGAATTCCGCGCTGAATCTTGAACATGTCTGCTGGGTAGCGAACGTGGCTCAACAGATCTGCCGACATTTCGCTGACCGGCTTGACGATACCTGGGTAAACCTTGGTCCAGGTCTTCAAGATTGGGTCTTCGGCATCCCATGCGTACAAGGTCACCGAGCCGTCATAGGCATCAACGGTCGCCTTTACCGAGTTGCGGATGTAGTTGATGTCTGGGCCTGCGAGCGAGATCGAAGAGTCGCTAGCCGCCTCACCGAAGTTTTCGGCTCGCGAATAAGGGTACTGCGATGAGGTGGTGTAACCATCCACAATCCACTTGATGCGACCATCAACCACGGCAGGATATGGGTCGCTGTCCAGGGTTAGGTATGGAGCAGCGGCAGCCACACGGTCAACTGGGTTGCGGTCGTAGAGAATTTGCGACTTGTCGGTGATGGCATCAGAAAGCAGAATTTGTTCGCTCGAGAACTTGATTGCATATGCCATGCGAACCAACCAGTTATCTAGTTTCGGACCACCATCACCAGAGAAGGTGGTGTAGGTCTGTTCTGCACCCTCGGTTCCACCTGGATAGTCCATCTCGCGGTCTTTACCTGTGCCACCAACGATCGAGTATTCAGGTGATCCTTCACCGAAGTAGATGCGAGGTTCGTATTCCCCTAGGGCACCCTCGGTTGGGATTCCCTTCTGGAAGAACACCGGCTGACCGTCGCTGTCGCGCTGGTTACCGTAGGCGGCAACCATTCCGTAACCATGGGTGTATACGAGTACGTTGTTGAACCACGACTGCGAGTTGCCCAAACCACTCTGGTTTAGTTCACGAGCTGCAATAACTGTGTCTTGCACCTTGTCGCCAACCTTGTAGCGGTCAACGTCGAGGTCGCTGGTGAAGTTGTAGTACTGGCGGTACTGCTCGAGCTGACGGAATGAAGCCGAGACCAACATAGGGTCGATGATGCGAATGTTCGCGGTCGTCGATGCGTCCTTGAGTAGGTCTTCCTTGGTGGCAGTGGTCTTGGCGTTGTATTCAATGGTCTCGATGTTGTCTAGACCATATGCAAAACGGGTCGCCTCGATGTTGCGCTGGATGTACTCGCTTTCGAGGGTTCGCTCGTTTGGAACCACCTGGAAAGTCTGGACTACCCAAGGGTAGATTCCGCTGATCACGATGGAGCTCACAACCATCAGCGCGGTTGCCATGATTGGCAGCTTCCACTTACCGATAAACCCACCAACTAGGAACAGCAGTGCAACGATGACTCCGATACCAGCAATGATTTGTAGACCTGGAATCGATGCAAAAACATCGGCGTAGGTGGCACCAGTGTAGAGACCGGAAGAACTGGTCATGGTCTTGTATTGGTCGAGCCAGATTGAAACGGCTTCGTTAGCCATGAACAATGCAGCCATTACACCGATTTGGATACGAGCACCCTTAGAGATTGTGGTCGACTTACCGGCCAGCTTTAGGTTGCCATTTACGGCGTGCAGGAACACCGCACCTAGAGCGGTGGTTAGGAACAGGGTTGAGAAAAATGAAACCACCGATGACAGGAATGGCAACTGGAACATGTAGAAAGAGGCGTCCAGACCGAATTGCGGATCCTTCTGACCAGTTTCAGTTGAGTTTAGGAACAGCAAAGCCTGTTGCCAGCGCGGTGCGGCTGCGACAGCCGACAGAACACCGACCACCAGCGGAACCGCCCACTGAACCAGCTTCTTGAACGCAGGCAACTGCTCGCGAATTTGAGCCAGAGGGTCATTCATAGCCTTAGGGCGCACATAGAGCGGCTTGGTCTTCTCGACCGCCCAGATGTTGATGGCGAACACGAAGGCAGCCACTAGTCCAGCCGATAGCGCCAGCACCGACTGAGTAGAGATCTGCTTGTAGAGCACGGCATCGATACCGATTTGTTTGTACCAAAGTACCTGCGTGTAGAAGCTGGCACCGGCTAAGAAGGCGACTACCAAGACACCGAGGATGATTAGGGACAGACGTGCTGGGCGAATAGCCATAGGTTTCATGGCTTAAATCTACTTGAGAGAACAGACAGGGAAAGCTGAAAGGTCACCATCGGCCGCGATGACGTTCAGAACGTCGAGCGCCTCACGCAGAGTGTCAACCGGAATCACGCGAAGGCCTTCCGGCTCGAAGCCAACAATCTCGTCGCAGTTCGAACGCGGCGCAATGAAGAAGCGATCGCCAGCTCGATTCGCAGAAATCATCTTGAGTCGAATTCCGCCAATGGCCCCAACGTAGCCGTCTGCGGAAATGGTTCCGGTACCGGCGATTGCCTTGCCGCCGGTTAGTTGCCCTGGTGTGACCTTGTCGATGATTCCGAGGGCGAAGATCAATCCGCCAGAAGGACCTCCGATATCATCCAAGTGAAAAGTGATTTTAGGCATCACAAAATCTGGACCGAGCACGTGTGAAGCAGCGGCTAGAGCATCATCCTGTGCGGCATCGAAATCCGCTTTCCCCTCGGCAATTGATTCCTCAAAAGTTTGCCCTGGTGGAAAAGCTGCGTCTAGCGGAATGATGACCTTCTCTGAGTCGAAGAATGCCTCGATCAATCTAAAAACGTCTGGGGTGTTTCCTGGATACCCGTACGCCGAAACTGTTAGGAGATCCAAAACGCCGATCGGTTCTTCGGTTTGCATACCTGAAACTTCGATGATGTCTATGCCATCAATCTTGCCGAGCACATCGGTCACAGGGCCGGGTTCTTCAATCACGTACGGTAGCGGCAGCAGCGGCGCCCAAAAGAGACCCAGCACCGACACAACTGCCAGTGCCCGACCTAAACGTTTCCTGACAAGTGGGCGCATGTCTTATAAGCCTAAGTGCCACAGGGGATAACCTAGGGCTGAGGTGAAAACTTGAGCGAGAACGATAACCCGCAAAACTTCGACCCAGAAGAGTTTGCCAAGTTCCTGCAGGAACTGATTAATGGCGGTGGCAACATAAACGCCGAGGAGCTCGCCAAGATTTCTGGGCTACCGAACGACCCTGCTACTATCAATGCCCTTTTGGCTTCCCTGAAGCAGGCAATCTCGCAGGGTGAGAGCCAAACCGTAGAGGGAGTTAACTGGACGCTCGCCTCACAACAGGCGCTTTCGGCGGCACGCGAGGGAAGCAATTCAAACGCGGACGAACTGCGGGGCAACTTGAACGACGCCCTTAACATTGCCGGTCTATGGCTGGATCAGGCCACTGACCTTAGCGCGCTAGCAAGCGAACCGAAACTGGTCAGCCGAGAGGTTTGGGTGCAAGACGCCCTGCCACTTTTCCAAGACTTGGCCGGACCTATTGCCAAGCGCGTCGCGGTTGCCCTGGCCGAGAACATGGCTCAAAACTTGCCGGAAGAACTTGCCGGCCTATCCAAGGGAGCCGAAGGCATCATGCGTTCGGCTGGTGGCGCTCTATTTGCCATGCAGCTCGGCCACACCCTTGGCAAACTGAGCCACGAGGTACTGACCGGAGGCGACGTTGGTCTGCCGTTCTATAGCGAGTCTCGAGCGGCGTTCGTCCCTGCGAACTTGAAAGAGTTTGTGGTCGAGAACGAGTTGGCCCAGGACCAGGCGTTGATCTACCTTTCGGTTCGTGAACTCGCCTACGCCCGACTTTTCAAGCACAGCCGCTGGCTGCGTGAATCGGTTATTACGCAGTTGATGAACTATGCAACTGAGATTCGCATCGACAGTGATGCAATGACCGAACTCGCCAGCGAAATCACTCCCGAGAACGCGGAAGCACTAAAGGCTGCACTTGAGTCTGGTGCCCTACTTGCCGAACGCACTGAGGATCAGCAAGCCGCCCTAGCTGGCATCGAACATTTACTCGCACTGGTTGAAGGATGGGTCGATTCGGTGACCGACCGCGCGACTGGCCTGCTTCCGTCCAAGCTTGGAATTCAGGAGGTCATGCGTCGCCGCCGCGCCACCAGCTCCCCTGCTCAAAGCACCTTTGCAACCCTGGTTGGCCTGGAACTTCGCCCCAAGCGCTCGCGCGAGGTGGCAGCTTTCTGGACCGCTTTGGTCGAACGAATCGGCGTGAATGAAGCCGATTCCCTTTGGAATCACCCAGACCTATTGCCTACCCCAGCTGACATCGACGACCCGGAGGCTTTCCTGGCCAAGCGCGGCGGCAGTTCGGATGAGATCGACCAAGCACTCAAGGACCTACTCGGCGAGTGACGTTAGCTGTGGAGAATCCGCGCTAGCCTGGTGACATTTCGCTTCAAGATACTTGGGTGACCGTTCAAATTAACCCGAGCAAAATACCCATCTGGGTTGGCGAAAGTCAGCTACAACTAGGGGTTGGGGCCGATGCCCAAAACCTCACCGACGTGGGCCACGCACAGGAACGCCTGATTCACCTCCTGTTCAAGCCGGTTCCTGATGGTCAGCTGGAGTTCCTTGGTGAGAGCGTGGGATTGGAGTCGTCGGAAACCAATGCACTGCTGGAACTATTGCGGCCGAGCCTTTTGGAATCATCCAAGGGCGAAGAACAAATAAACCTAGACCTACGATTCGCGGAACTGATGCGAATCGCCTTCGACACCGAACGAGTTGCCGAATCGGTACTGACCGCCAGAGCCAAGGCAGCCGTGGCCATCGATGAAATAAATCGCACCGGACTCTTACTGATTCAAGCGCTGAGCGAAATGGGTTTTCGAACCTTTTTCACAATCGACTACGAGAAGGTCTCAAAGTCCGATCTTGGCGAACTCGGATTCCCAGCCGATGCGCTCGGCATTTCTCGCGTTACCGCAGCCAGGGCCAACTTGGGCGATTTTGGAACGCTAAGTTTCGAACCAAAGAAAATTCAACCCTCGGTACGTGCACTGTCTTCGAATTACAGCATCACGCCAAATCGATACCGAGGAAGATTGGAACCCCATCTGGTGATCGAATACGGCGTCGAGGCGATAGAGGTGTCATCGGTTATCACGGCTGGCGCTACACCGTGTATGGGATGTAGAGACCTGTGGCGAAGTGAGGCGGATCCAAATTGGTGCAATCGCACCATTCAACTCTCCCTACGAAGAGACCACCTGGACGACGCCGCAGCGCTTCTAATGGCAACCTCACTCGCGGCTAAAAACATCTGTGCCTTTGTTGACCAAACCACAGCTGGCATTGGATTTGAGGTCAACCTGAAGTCACGCACCTTCAGGGAGGTTAGCCATCAGCGACATCCGGCTTGCGGCTGCGGCCGGCTAGAAGCCCAGAACCTCTAGGAACCTTGAGGCAGCTCGAGGTCTAGCGGTCAAGGCATCGAACTGGTAGTAGCTGAGCTGTAGCTGCTTTCTGGCGCGGGTCAGCCCAACGTAGAGCAGACGGCGTTCCTCGTTGATCTCAGCCTCGCTCTTGGCGTAGCTGATTGGGAGGAGCCCTTCGTTCAAACCGACTAGAAAAACGCTGTCCCACTCGAGACCCTTGGCCGCGTGAATCGTGGAAATGGTAACGGCCGGTCGAACCGGTTCGTGCTGCGAGCGAACACGTTCATCGATTTCTTTCACGAAGTCGGCAACCGAGGAGCCTTCCGGCAATTCGTCCACGATGTTCACAAACGAGTTGATGGCATCCCACTTTTCATAGGCGGCGCCAGACTCCGATGGTGCAACCGACTTCCAACCAAGCGCCCTGGCAGCATCGGTTACTACCTGATAGACCGGCAGCGCATTCGGAAGGATGGTCTCGGCGCGAATCAGGCGAATCAGCTCGAGGATTTCCTTGCGGCTGAAGAAACGCTCGCCACCGCGAACCTGGTAATCGATGCCCTCGGCGGCTAGCGCCTGTTCAAAAACTTCAGATTGAGAATTGATGCGATAGAGCACGGCGATTTCCTGCGGTTTCACGCCCTGCCGCAACTGACGCTTGATTGCCTGAGCAGCGACCTGTGCTTCGGTGACCGCATCTTTGCAAGGAACAAGTTCTGGATCCACTCCTGAACCAGACTGCGCGACCAGCTCACCCATCACCGTCTCGCCACGGATCAGACGGTTGGCAAGTTCCAAAATGTTGGGAGTCGATCGGTAGTTGCGGGTCAGACTGACCACGGTTGCGTCCTCGTAGGTCTTATCGAAGTCGAACAGATAACTGCTCGAAGCACCGGTGAACGAGTAAATGGTCTGGTTCGGATCACCAACCACGCAAAGGTCATTGCGGTCACCCAGCCAAGCATCGAGCAGCGCGTGTTGAAGCGGAGAAATGTCTTGGTATTCGTCCACGGTAAAAAAGCGGTACTGCTGTTGGATGTGTGAGAGCACGCGCGGCTCGGCTTGCAGCATGCCTAGCGTGAGGATGAGCACGTCTTCCCAGTCGATCTTCTGGCTCTTGATCTTGGCTTGCTCGTAAGCATTCATTACCGCAACCAGCTTCTCCGAGGAGAGCGAGGCCACGCTTGGGCGAGCTGTGGACTCGGCGGCATATTGCTCCATAGAACGCATAGTGAATTTACGCCACTCAATTTCGGAAGCGATGTCACGAATGGCAGCAGCATCAAACTTGAACCCAAGCTCGGTTCCAACCTGAGAAATCAACTGAGCTTTGCCGGTCAAAACATTGGGCGCTGGAACTCCAGCTAGCTGTGGCCAGAAGTACTCCAACTGGCTGAGCGCCGCCGCATGGAAAGTCTTGACCGAAACCCCTGGGATGCCGAGCGCACGAAGCCTGGCGCGCAATTCACCGGCAGCACGGTTGGTGTAGGTCAGCGCGAGAACGCGGTTGGCAGCAAACTGGCCATTCGCAATTCCGTAGGCGATCCGGTGAGTTACAGTTCTGGTTTTACCGGTGCCGGCTCCTGCCAGAATGCAGGTTGGACCATTGAGCGCGGTGGCCGCTTCGGCCTGCTCTGGGTCTAACGCTTCAAGGAGTTGCTCCGGATTCATTAGCCGTTTGAATCCTTCACCGATTGCCCTAGCCAATGCTCAATGATTGCGCGAGCGATAGACACTCGTCCCGGCAGCAAAAGCGTGTGGGCTTCGGCAAGAAGTTCCTCACGCGAGAACCAGCGGAGTTTCACAATCTCTTCGCCATCCGGAACTACATCGCCGCTGACGTAGCGAGCTGTGAAACCAAACATCAACGAGTACGGATAAGGCCAGGCCTGCGAGCCAACGAACTTCGGATCAGCCACGATGATGCCAGCCTCTTCGCTCATCTCGCGAACGACGGCTGCTTCCAAGGACTCTCCCGGTTCAACGAATCCAGCCAAGATGCTGTAGCGGTTGCCCTCCCAAGCTCCTTGCGAACCGAGCAGGATTCGATCCTGATCGTCCAAGATGCCCACGATTACGGCCGGGTCGGTACGCGGAAAGAGTTCGCGCCCTTCGGCTAGACATTTGCGAACCCAACCAGCCGAGGTGACCTCTGTGGCCGAGCCGCAGGCTGGGCAGAAACCATGGGTTTCGTGCCAGTTCGCAAGAGCAAGACCCTGCGCGAAAATTGAGGCGTCGGAGGCGGTAAGGCCAAGACCGGTCTTTCGAAGGTGATGCCACTGCAACTCATCGGGCTCCAGATCCCGAGCAGACTTTTCATCAAGAACAGCAAGGACGAACTGCTTGCCATCTTCGAGTGACTTACCGAGGTAGGCGGTCGGAGTTACACCAACTAGTTGGCTTGGGCGCAAGAGTTTCAGACCGGCATCAGCAGTCACCAGAGTGGTCTGCTTGTGAAGAACCACCACCTGCGCATCTTCGCTCGCCCAAAGCTGCTCTAAGAAATTTGGCTTGGTGCGGCTCAGCGAATCGCGGTCCAAAGCCACCGCGGCTAGGGGTAGGTCGAGGATGATTTCGTGGCTCACGTTCTCTAGCTTTCCCTAACCTCATGCGTGGCGTAACGCCGCTGCAAGTGACTTGTTATTTAACCTGAACTTATGGCAAGTTCTCCCTTGATTTTAGCGGCGCTCGCAAAGGCCGCTCTCCCGTCGTACCAGTTCAAATCGGTGGCAACTTTGCCATCCCATGGCAACGGTCCGATTGACTCGGTTTTAATCACCGACACCGAGGGCGTTCAATACGTTATTCGCGAAGCAAAAAACGGTGCTGGGAACCTAAAACTTGCTGGCGATAACCAGGCTGCCAAGGTAGCCAAGACCGCAGGTCCTACCTCTTTCAAGCTTCCAACCCTGATTGGTGAGACCCGCAACCAGCGTGGCAACACCGTTCAGGTTCTTGAGTTCATCTACGGCACTGCGGTTGACATCGATGCCTTGAACCCAGCCGAAGAACTGGTCGGGCACCTAGGACGAGCGATCGCCAGCATTCATAACTTCTCGGCCGAACGCCTCCGCCAGGCTGGTGTGCCTGAGTTCACTGCGAACCAGACTCGCGAAGCCAGACTTGCAGAACTGGACCGAGCCGCAGCAACCGGTATGGTTCCGGCCGCGCTCCTGCAGCGTTGGGAAAACGCGCTTGAGGATCTCGATCTGTTCCGATTCAAGGAATCGGTAATTCACGGAAACCTGGTTGGCGAAAACATCCTTGAACTCGATGGCGAAGTGAGCGGCGTTCTCGGCTGGTCATCCTTGCGAATTGGCGACCCTGCCGAAGACCTAGTTCCATATGCAGCTTCGCAGAACAGCGAACTTCTTGATGCGGTCAAGTTTGCCTACTTCGAGAACCGTGCAGACACCGACGCCAACCTGGCCCAGCGCGCCACGCTTTACTCAGAGCTCGACATCGCTCGCTACCTCGTTCAGATGCTTGCCGAAGGCAACCAAGGTGAGGCCGAGTGGGCTACCAGTGAACTTGAGGTAATCGCAGCCCTAGTTGCAAGTGGCGAGGCTCGCTTATTGAGCACCAACGGTTTCGTTGCCCTCGCGCCACTGGTTGTGGCAGACACTCACACCATCGTGACCGAGGTAGTGCCTGAGATCGCCCCTGAGCTAGACAACGTCAGCGACCTAGCAACCAGACCAATCGATCTACCTGAAAGTTCAGACGACCAGCTTTTCTAGCACCCTGTCCCAGAGCGCTAGAAGCTCTTCGGAGCTCTGTACGTGCTCCGGCTTGATTTCTAGATCATCGGCAACGTAGTAAAGGCAAACCCCAACCTTCTCAGGCGCCACACTGTGCAAACGCGTGAACGCCATTCGGTAAAGGGCTAACTGCAAAGCACGCTGTGCAATCTCATCCTCGGTAACCGGCGGCTTACCGGTCTTCCAGTCGACAATCTCGTAACCGTCTTCGGTTTCAAAAACAGCGTCCAACTTACAGATGAAAGTGTTGCCACGAATCGTCACCTGGATTTCGGTTTCGATGGCAAACGGCTTCATGTCAGCAAAGCGCGACTTTTCAAAGATGGCTCTTAGCTCTTCAACGGTCTTGGTGGTTGCATCATCTTCGTTCGGCAATTCAACGGCGTCGATTTCATCGGAACCAGACAGTACACCAAATCGAGCTTCTACCCAACCGTGGAAGAGAGTTCCGGCCATGGTCTGCTTGTATGGCTGCTCTGGCAGTGGTCTGCGGTACTTCTCGGCTACCTTTGGCAGGTCGTAGATGAAGTCTTTGAATGCCGAGGCTGGAATTCGAACTGGGAACCTTGCCTCGTAGATTCGCTGCTCCAACTCGTGCTGTTCAGCGAGCAGCAAATCAATCTGTCGGTCAATCTCGGTGGTGTCTGGTCGCTTCACATCCTTGGCCGCGTTCACGGATTCAGCCGCAGCCTCAACTTTTGGTCGGTGCTGGGAGCCTAGGGGTTCCATCGGCCAAACCTCATTCAGGCTCTGAAGGTCTAACGGGTTCGCAATCGAGTTTGGGTAGTTCGGCAAAGGGTTCGCGGGGTCTCCGGTGTTATCAACCACCTCGATGCGAGGGTCAACCAGCATTGCCGCTTCCTTGAGGAACGTGCTCGCCTCCGACTCGGTCTTGAGACCTGGCGCCCACTTGGCACCGCTCAGCAACAGCTGCTGACGTGGACGAGTGAAGGCCACGTAGGCAATGCGTCGATCTTCGCGAATCAGATACTCGCGCTGGTCTTCATCTTTGAACGCCTGAACCGCCTTGAGCACATCACTCTGAGTGGTGCAACCGACGATTGAAAGCTCTGGAAGCGAGTTGCTGTCGCCGCGTAGACGGTATGGCAAGACGCCAGCCTTGAGCCAGCCTCGGCGCTTTCGGGTGTCTGGGAATACGCCATCGATGAGCCTTGGAACGGCAACCAGGTCCCACTCCAAGCCCTTGGCGCTGTGCGCGGTAATTACCTGGACCACACCGTTCTTGGCGCTCACAGAGGGGGTTTCAAAACGTTCGAATTCGTTTGCGTAATCGAGCCACTCGAGGAAACTTCCAAGAGTTGGGTGGGTGCCCTGGGTGAAGTTCCCAACCACTCCGTAGAACGCGTTCAGGCGAGCCAGCGGTTCCATGCGTTTGGGATTTGCGGTCAACTCAATGTCTAGCCAAAGCTCATCGGCAACCGCCTTCACGAACTCGGTGAGTGGCAAACCGCTCTGACCGCGAAGATCGCGCAGTAACTTTCCGCAGTTACGAAGTGCGGCTAATCCCTGTTCGGTGAAGTCAGGCAGCTGGGTGCGGTCTTCTTCATCAACTAGAAGATCGAGCGCATCAATGAGTGAACTCTCTGCTTCCTGGCCAGTGACGCGAACGTCACCGGTCTGCCAGAATTTGGCAACCTTCTTCGAGTAGCGGTGAAGACGCTGAAGGTCCTTTGGTTGCACCTGCCAGCGAGGGCCAGCGAGCAACCGCAAAAGGTGAGCTCCAGCCTGCGGATAGTGAATCACTCGCAACGCGGCGATTAGGTCAACGATTTCTGGAGACTCTAGAAGTCCTCCAAGACCAACCACATCAACGCTTAAGCCCTCAGCCTCGAGTGCATCGGCAAAGTATTCCATGAACTTTCTGGTGCGCATCAGCAAGGCTGCGGTTGGCAACTTGCCGTCGGCATCGGGAACCATATTCTGCTTGAACCAGGTGGCTAGATACTTAGCTTCAGAATCCATGGTTTCGGCAAAGCGAATGGTCACCTTACCTTCGCCTGCAAACGAGGAAGGCTCGAGCGGATCGACCTCAACCTTGGCTAGGGCGGGACGCTCGTTTAGGAATTCGGCAGGGTGATTCAGTTCACCGAGGATGTGGTTGGCGAGGTCTAGCACGACCTTCGGGTTACGCCATGAGGTGGTCAGTGGGAATTGCTCGACGACGCGGTCCTTGGTTCCGAACACGGTCAGGAAGTCGGCAAGGTTTGATGCCGAAGCACCACGCCAACCGTAGATCGACTGGTTCGGGTCGCCTACGGCAAAGACTGAGGTTTCCTTGAACAGGCCTGCCAGCAGCTTGGTCTGCAACGTGCTGGTGTCCTGGAATTCATCCAACAGCACCTGCTTGTAGGTAACTCGCTCGCGGTCGATGACCAGCGCACCCAACTCACGAACTGCGCGTTCGGCAAGTGCAACCTGGTCTGAGTAATCGATCATGCCGCGAGCGTGCTTTTCGCGAATGAACCCTTCGGCAAGCCTTGCCAGCATCGGAGTGCTGATGATGCCTTCGATTTCGTTCAAAAGCGACTGGTAGATCGGCTGTTCAGCCGAAACCTTTGCCTTTGCAGACGCCGGAAGGTTACCAATTTCGTTCACGAGTCCTGCGATGTGGGCTTCAACCTGGTCTGCGGTTACACCGTGGTCCGTCATTGCTCCGGCCAGCGACAGCACGCCGTCCACGATGGTGTTGACGCTGAGTTCTGAATCCAGAATTCGGGCGTCGAGCTCTTCGCCGTAGCGCATGACCACTTCCCTAGCCAACTGGTAGCGGCTGGCATCTGTAAGCAGAAGGGCGTCGTCTTCAAAGCCGAGCGCTAGGCAGTAGTCTCGGTATAAAGCATTCGCATACGAGTTGTAGGTGGTGATGTTTGGCTGGGCGAAATCTTTCTCGAGACCTTCCGGCCAAAGGTTCGACTTCGAGAGCACGGTGAGTGCATTGGTGATTCGACGTGAAAGTTCTGATGCTGCCTTGCGGGTGAAGGTGAGCCCTAGGATCTCCTCCGGGCGGCAAATGCCGTTGGCAACCAGCCAGAGAACGCGCGTTGCCATCAGTTCGGTCTTGCCAGAACCAGCACCGGCAACAACCAAGCTAGGCCAGTCTGTTGCGGCACCCTCAACGGCCACGCTCTGCTGCTTGGTTAGGGTTAGCGACTTTGGGCTCACCATCACCGTGTAGACGTCCTGGGCTGAAATTCGATTAGTCAACGTAAGAGACCGCCTTAGTAAGTAGCAGGCGACAATTGCCGTAAGAGTTCTGATCGTCGCAGTGGGTGCCTAGGTGGGCGTTGAATTCGAAACCAGACATGCCCTCTACGGCTCCTTCGAGGAGCGCCATGAAGTGATCGTGTAGTTCGGGGGCTTCCGCAAGCGAAACCTGTTCGGAGAGCTTCTTGTTAGTGCCACCAACTAGGAGTAGCGCTGCACCAGCCAGCTCTGCTTCTTCGACTACTTCCGATTCGAAACCCTTGTTCAGATAGGCAAGCTGATACAGGCCAAGCTGCGCATTCTCTTCAGCCTTAGGAGCGGTCTTACCGGTCTTTAGATCAACGATGACCAACTTGCCTTCAGGGTCCTTTTCGATTCGGTCAACGCGGCCAACAACCCTGGCTGAACCGATTTGAACGTCGAGTGGAACTTCCACGCCGACCAGCTGGTAGCCCTTCGATTCACGTTCTTCCAAGTAAGCCGAGAGGTTACGAACCATATTCTGAGCCTTGCGGATTTCCTGCTTCTCGACCCACGAAGCTTCGAACTCCAGGGTGTGCCACTTGGAACGAACCTGATTCCATAGGGTGTTGTAATCGGAAGACTTGGTCTCCTCAAGAACCTTGTGAAGCAGGGTTCCGAAGTTTGCTTCGAATGATTTATCGGTGCCGCCATGCGCCTGCATAAACCAGTGCAACGGACACTTGATGAAGTTATCTAGCTGCGATGGGAAGACCCAAACCTTGCCAGATTCTTCATCGCTGAGTGGAACCAAGGCTTCCGGTGTATCGAAGCGCAGGATTCCAGCCCACTGCGACGGGTCGGCCCCTGGCACTGATTCGATGGCAAGGCGGCCGAGACCATAGGCGGCCTCAAGGCGCTCTTCTTCGCTAGTTGTAGTAACCAACTTTCGGCGAAGTTTTCCAACCATTCCGCGCAGGGTGTAATGCGGTTCGTTGAAGGTGACCGCTGCCGGAATTTCATCGGTGATCAAACGGAAGAACTGCGAGTACTGGGTTTCTTCACCATCAACCGCACTGACTAAGAGTCGCTCGCTAGCGGCACCTACGGCCTTGTGGAGCATGCGCAACTCATCATCCAGTTCGGTCTGCTTGGTTGGGTTATCTATCCCGCTGAGGCTGGCATCAAGGGCCATAGCGCCGAGCAGCGAGGAACGCGGTTTGAGGTTCGGCCAAACACCTTCGATTAGTTCGGGTAGAGCAACAACCTTGAAGCGCTTACCAATCAATCCGGCACTTGTCGTGAGAGTCACCTTCTCAACATCGCGAGAGCTCACAGCCAAAGTGTCTTGCGGTAAGTCCTGGTTGAGCTGCTCCAGGATAAAGCCGGTTGGTCCGGCCTCTGGGTGCCGCTCGGCGTAGCGATTAGCCGCCGAGAACAGACCGGTGATGGCATCCAGGTTTCGGCCAGCCTGCATGGCAACCTCACCGATGGCGTTCGCATTCTTAGACCATTCCTTCTCAGGAACCGACGATGCCCAGAGGGTCCAAAGTAGTTCATATGCGGTGGTCTCGGCTTCGCCTGCTTGCTGCTTGGCTCGATCCAAGACCTTCAAGAAACGGCGAACACGCTTACCCTCCTCGCCAAAGATTTCCTTGGCCGCATCTTCGTGCTTCTCGAATAGTTCGATTAGAAGTTCATCGCTGGTGCGGGAAAGCCCGTTGTTCAGTTCTAGCTGGCGCAAACGACGACGCAGGCGGCGAACCAGCAGAGAATCAAGGCCGCTGAACGGGTTGCTTAGTAGGTCTAAACAAACCTCGCGAGTGAGCTCCGGAGCCTCGATGCAGTACTGCGCCAAGCGAAGCAAGTGGCCGGAAGCAAACTCATCCTTGAAGGCAGCCTGGCTACCCTCGATGCGAGTTGGTACCGAGTTAGAGGAAAGTGTGGTGGCGAGACCCTCCAGCATGCCGCGAGATCTTGCAACCACAGCAATTTGGCTCCAGGGAATTCCCTGAAGAAGGTGAAGCTGGCGTAGACGGTTGGATAGCCAAGCCAATTCGGAGGTTGGCTGATCGAATACCTGAACCTCAACATTGGTGACCTTCTCAGACTTTGGCACGTTCAATGCCAAACGGTGTGTTCCACCGAGGGCGGTGCTGATTCGTCCCGCAGTCTTTGCCAGAACGGAAGTTAGATCTGGGTGGCGAGTGCCGGCATCTTCGGTGAGGTCGATGCGCTGGAAGTCGCCATGGCTGATCGACTGAATCAGATTGTTCATAGACATCGGGTCGGCGGCACGGAAACCCATGGTCGTTGCATCCGGATCGCCGAGCAGAATGAGACGTGCGCCACGAGAGGTGAGTGTCGCCAGAAGTGCCTTGGCAGCCGGGGTTAGTTCCTGCGCGTCATCAACCACGATCAGCTTCAGCGCGCTGGCAATAGGTGGCCAAACCTCCTCGCCGAGCAGATTGTTGACGTAAGTGAGCAGGGTTGATGGGTCGTGGCGATTTTCGTTTTCCGGCTGACGGAGTCGCCGAACGTACTGCTCATAGAAACGAGCCATGACGACCCATTCCAGGCGGTCATGCTCACGACCTAGCTGAATCAGGTCTGCCGGTTCAAGTTCGTGCTCGAGCGCCACGGTGATTAGGTCACGCAATTCGGTTCTAAAACCACGCAACTCCATAACCTGGTGCTTCAGGTGCTTAGGCCATTCGGCAGGCAGCGGCGACCCCAGGAATTTTTCGAGCAGTTCGGAGATGATTTGATCCTGCTCGCTACCCGTGATTAGTTCAGGTGCCTTGAACCCACGGTGAAGCGAAAACTCCCGCAAAATGTTGAACGCAAACGAAGCCAGAGTTCTGGCGAGCGGGCCTGGGGTTGCACCCTGAAATTCGAGAGCCAGTTCATCGCGGAGACTAGTTGCCGCGCTGCGGTTAGCAGCTAAAACGAGAAGTTCCTCTGGCGCCATTCCACCGCGTAAGTTAGCAAGCACTGAAGCTTTGAGGGCGGTTGTCTTGCCAACGCCAGGAGCACCGTAAACCAGCACATTTGTGGCTAACGACGCCGACACCACCGCTGACTGCGAGGCGGTTAGGGTAAGCGAATCGAGTCGAGCTTCGAGCTCGTGATTTCTAAAGAATGCGTCAACCATTGAAAGCAGACTACCGAGCATCCCCGACATTGTGCCGATACGGTCATCTGCCTGTCGTAATCTATTGGGGTAAGAGAAAAGGTGCACCTTGGAAATCAAAATTGGTCTTCGCAACGTTCCACGCGAAATCGTTTTCGAATCAGAACAAAGCCCACAGGACGTTGAGCAGACCGTATCCAACGCCCTTGTATCAGGCGCCAAGGTAATCAAGCTGGTCGACAACAAGGGCAAGCTCTTTCTAGTACCCCTAGACGCACTCGGTTACATCGAGGTTGGCGCAGAGCAAGTTCGCAGAGCAGGGTTCATCGCCTAATGGAATTCGCAGTTATCGGTTTTTACGCGATCATCCTCGGCTTGGTTGCCCCATACATTCACGCTCGCAGCGAGGAGTATGGAGCGCTGCTGGCTCCTGCGGTTGCACTAGCCACCGGCTCGGTGCTCTGGGCAGTTCTAACCTGGCTAGGCTTCAAGTACACCGAGGGTTACATCTGGGTAATCTGCATGGTTCTAATGCCACTGGTGATGATTATCGTTTCCGGCCGAGTCGCCGCTGCACGAGTTCACGCTCGTGAAAAAGCTCTACGCGGCTAACCCAATCGCATCCATGCGCAAACTGTGAGCACCGATTAGCTCACTGACTAGCGGCTCTAATTTCGCATAGGCCTCAAGGTTCACGCTACGCTCGGCATCCAAAGTCAGTTTCTTAGATTTCGCCACACCAGCCAGCTTGCGGTTATCGAACGCTGCACGAAGCTCGAGCAAAACATCACCCATTAGTCTGCGACCCCAGAGCGCCAGGCGCGAAGCCAGCTGCGGGTTGTCCTGCATGGCTTCGATCAAAACCGATTTGGCAAACTTTTCAAAGGTTGCATCCTTGAGTGCCTTCTCAACTTCTTCTCGAAGCTCATCAGGAAGACCCACGGCAAGGCGTTTGTAGAAATCCTCCAGCAAACCGCCAACCAGATAAACCTTCACGACGGTCTCGTACCAGTCAATTCCATTGGTGCGCGAGTGGAAAGTCTCGATGCGCTCTGTGAACGGATCCATGGCGTCGGTGGCGTCGATGCCGGCCGACTGCAAAAGCTTGGCAACCGAGCGGTACTTCTGGAACGACTTCGCGGCAGCCTCGGATAGGCCAGCCTTCTCCGCGGTGGTCGGCGAGAACTTCAACTCGTTGGTGAGGATCTCAAACTGGCTGAGCTCGAGGTACGCCAACTGACCCAAAAAGATCTTCGGGTCCGGAGTGTAAGGAGCCAGGTTGATGGCCTCAGTGTTACGAGTGCGACGCTCTTCACGCTCTGGAAGAACAAAGTTCTTCGCCTTAGCGCCAATGCGCTTGAACCACTCAAACATGCTTTCAAGAATAACTAAAAGTAGACTAGGGGGAACAACTAGGAGTTACTTTTGACATTTGCCGATCTCGGCATCGACGAAGACATCGTCGAAGCGCTCTCAAAAAAGGGAATCACAGAGCCATTCCCAATTCAGGAACAGGCAATCCCTGTTGCACTGACCGGCCAGGACATCATCGGTCAGGCTAAAACCGGTACCGGTAAGACTTTCGGCTTCGGCCTTCCACTAATCCAGAGCCTCGGAAAGAACCCTGAGAAAGGCGCCAAGGCACTGGTCGTAGTTCCAACTCGTGAACTTTGTGTTCAGGTCGCCGAGGACCTCGTCTTAGCCACTTCAAACCGCGACACCCAGGTCGTTGCCATTTATGGCGGTAAGTCTTACGAGGGTCAGATCGCAGAGATCGAAGCCGGCGCTCAGATTGTGGTTGGAACACCAGGACGACTCATCGACCTCGCCAAGCAGAAGAAGCTAAACCTTAGCGACATCTCGTTCATGGTTCTCGATGAAGCAGACGAAATGCTTGACCTCGGCTTCCTTCCAGACATGGAACGCCTATTCACCCTGACCCCTGCCACGCGCCAGACCCTCCTGTTCTCGGCCACCATGCCGAGTAGTATCCTCTCGCTTGCTCGCAAGTACCAGAACCGCCCGATGCACATCCGTGTGAACGACCCAGACGAGGGTCACACCAAGGCAGACATCAAGCAGTTCATCTACCGCGCTCACTCGCTAGACAAGGACGAAGTTGTTGGCCGCATCCTTCAGGCTGAGGGTCGAGGTAAGACCGTAATCTTCTGCAAGACCAAGCGTCAGGCCAGCAAGGTTGCCGAGGAACTTATCGACCGCGGCTTCAACGCTGCAGCCCTTCACGGCGACATGTCGCAGGAAGCCCGCGAGCGCTCGATGGCAGCATTCCGTGCCGGTCGTAAAGAGATCTTGGTTGCTACCGAGGTTGCCGCCCGAGGCATCGACGTCGACGACGTGACTCACGTAATTAACTACACCGTCCCTGAAGACGAGAAGAACTACCTGCACCGCACCGGACGTACCGGACGCGCTGGTCGCACCGGTGTTGCCGTAACTTTCGTTGACTGGGAAGACCTAACCCGCTGGTCGAACATCAACCAGGCTCTTGAGCTTGGTGTTCCAGAACCTATCGAAACCTATTCGAGTTCGGCTCACCTATTCACCGACCTTGGAATTCCTGCCGGAACCAAGGGACGCATCAAGGCGGCATCACCTAAGCCGGATGCAGGCAAGGGCGAAAAGCGTGAACGTCGTCCGGAGCGCAAGCGCGAGGGCGGTAACCGTGAGGGCAACCGTCACGAGCCAAGACCACATGCCGATCGCCCAAAGCGTGAGCGCAACCGTACCCGTAAGGGTGGCTCTAAGCCCACTGAATAGCGGAGCCTGAGGCTTCTGCCTCTATTCGCTTCAGCATCTCCAAGCTGGTGTTTCGTTCACCCAAACGGTTTGGCTTGCCAGTCATGCCGTGGTAATCCGATGAGCCAGTCATGATTAGGTCGAACTCCTCCGCTAGCGCAACCAGCCATTCACGCTGTAGTTCCTTGACCTCGCGGTGATCCACCTCGAAACCGCCTATACCTGCATCGATGAGTTCTAGGAAGTGTTCGCGCATAGTTGGGTGCGGCGTGAATGGCTCCGGACCGCTGTGTCTGCTTAGCGGGTGGGCCATGATCGGCACTCCCCCGGCAGCTCGAACCAATTTGATGGCTTCTACGGTGTGCATGCCTTCACTCGCTACGTAATACTTTCCACTCCTGCGTAGAGGACCGGCGAATGCTTCACCGCGATCAGTGAAGTAGCCAAGGTTCACCAATGCATCGGCGATGTGTGGGCGGCCCGGCGACTTTCCGTCATCGGTCATTGTGGCGCGCACCGCGTCCATTGAGATTCCGGCAAAGTCTGGGGCAAGGTTTTCAACGAAGCGTTCGATGCGAGTCGAGCGGCTGTCACGAACCTCTGCCAGACGTTCGATCAACGGACTGAACTCAGAATCAGGGAGATACGCAAGCAGGTGCGTCGAAACCCCGTGGTGCTTGGTGGTGATTTCGATGCCCGGTACAAAGGTGATGCCGTGGCCTGCTGCCAACTCTCGGGCTTCCGGCCAACCAGCAACGGTGTCGTGGTCGGTAATCGCCAAGACGTCTAGACCGGCCTCGGATGCATACTGCAAGATTTCGGAGAGGGTTTCCTTGCCGTCTGAGTGAGTGCTGTGACAGTGCAAATCGATTTTCATGGGGCCGCCTCTCTGACCCCTTCAGGTTAGCCCATGGGTCCGTCAATTTAGTGGCAGTATGGAGAGCATGACCGAAGCAAAGCAGCCTCAAAAGAGTGGCCGTACCACCAGCCCAAACAGCCCTGAATTCATGAAGTTCATCTCGGGCGGTTGGGCACCCGAAAACAAGTCACTTCCTGCCAAAGCGGAGGTTGCACCCTACGCAGCGGCTCGTCGAAAGGCAGTAGCTGAGGCGTTCCCTGGCAAGCTCATCGTCATTGAGGCTGGCGGAACCAAGGTTCGCTCGAACGACACCGAATACCGTTACCGTGCTCACACCGCTTTCAGCCACCTAACCGGTTGGGGCGCTAAGGCCGTGCCCGATTCCGTTCTAGTAATCGACACCCGCGCTCACGCACACCACAGCCAGTTATTCTTCCGCCCAACCGCTGGACGTGAGACCGAAGAGTTCTTCAACAACAGCATGATCGGTGAATTCTGGGTCGGCCCTCGTCCTGGTTTAGATGCAGTTCAGGCACTTCTGGACATCGAAACTGCAGACCTCGCCGAATTGGATGAGCTGCTTTCGAACCTGCCAGACGATCTTGTAATTCGCATCGAGCACCCAGAGCTCAAGCAGTTCGTGGATGAGCTGCGTCTAATCAAGGACGACTATGAAATTGAGCAGATGCGCGGCGCGGTTGACGCCAGTATTGAAGGATTCAACGACGTCCTTCGAGCACTTCCCTGGGCCATGGCGCACGAGCGAGGTGAGCGCGTGGTCGAATCGGCGTTCTTCGCCCGCGCACGTATGGACGGCAACGACCTCGGCTACGAGACCATAGCTGCATCTGGTGCTCACGCATGTATTTTGCACTGGATCCAAAACGACGGCCCGGTCAAGCAGGGCGACCTACTTCTTCTCGATGCCGGCGTTGAACTTGAGTCGCTTTACACCGCAGATGTCACCCGAACCATTCCGGTTTCCGGCCACTTCAACCCGACTCAGCGCAAAATCTATGAGGCAGTGCTCGAGGCTGCAGATGCCGCCTTCGCCATCGCCAAGCCTGGAGTGAAGTTCAGCGAGTTACACGCTGCTGCCATGCGAGTGATTGCAACCAAGATGATTGAGTGGGGATTTATCGACATCACCCTAGAAGAGGCACTAGCCGGAGACCGCCAGCTGCACCGCCGCTGGATGGTTCACGGAACTAGCCACCACCTCGGCATGGACGTACACGACTGCGATCAGGCTCGCAAGGAAATGTATCGCGAGGGAATCTTGCGTGAGGGAATGATTTTCACCATCGAACCTGGCCTCTACTTCCAGCCGGATGACCTACTGGTTCCTGAAGAGTTTCGTGGAATCGGCGCTCGAATCGAGGACGACGTGCTGGTTACGGCGAACGGCGTTGAAAACCTAACCGCCGCCCTGCCTCGACATCCAGATGACGTTGAGGCGTGGATCGCTAGCTCTCGCTAGGCTTTTTCGGCTTCGCTAGTTCTGCGGCCTTAGCCAGTGCGTCTTCGGCCGCTGCCTTTAGATCGCGGGGAATCTGAATTTCGTAGGTGTCAGCCATTAGCTGCGAGGTCGCGGTGAAGGTTCGCTTGCTACGAGAAAGTGACATTCGCATGATATTGAAGGTCATGGCAATGCCAGCGCAAAGAATCATGGTTGAGAGGTATCCGTTTGGGCTAACCGAAGGGTTGGTGAAGTATTCAAGCACAGCACCAACGATGGCACCTTGAATGGCGCCGTTGAGGGCAAGCCGCGCGTAAGTGATTCGTCCACGAGTGCGCTCGACGGTGCGAATGCCACGACCGACGATTGCAATCTGGCGCACGGGGAAGTTTCCGCTAAGCAATTTCTCAACGTGCGCAACTGCGTCGTCGTAGTTTTCAAACTTGGCGATAATCTCGCCACCTGGAGTTTCTACGGTTCGTTTTGCCAATTGGTTCACCTCTTGTTTAGATACCTATTCTGGCATGGCTTACGTGCCTCGTCTAAGGTTGATTAGGTGAGTGTAACCAGAGTTTATGTAGCCCGGCTTGCGGGTTGCGGTGTCTTTGACCCAGCGGGCGACCGTGTGGGTAAAGTCATCGACGTCTTGGTCGCTTACCGCAAGACCGGAGCCCCTAAGGCAACCGGCATTTTGATCGAAATGACCGGCCGTCGCCGCGTCTTCGTACCTATCTCTCGAGTGACCTCAATTGTCCCTGGCCAGGTCATCACAACCGGGCTAATCGACCTTCGCCGCTTCACTCAGCGCGGCCGTGAAGTGCGAGTTATCGCCGAGATCCTTGGACGCCGTGTCATCCTCAAAGACGGCAGCGGCGTGGCCAACATCGAAGACCTCAGCATCGAAGCCGGTAAGGCTAGCGAGTGGCTGGTCTCAGAGGCGTTCCTTCGCCGCCCAAAGACTTCCGCTTCTCCGTTCGCACGTGGGGCAACAATGTTTGCCGGCTGGGACCAAATCATCGAGGGTGACCCGAACGATGAAGGACACAGCGCTCAGGCCCTGATTGCCACCTATTCCGAGATGCGCCCTGCCGACCTCGCTTCCGCACTGATGGACCTTCCAGACGAGCGCATGGTTGAGGTTGCCGAGGAACTCGACGATGAACGCTTGGCCGATGTTTTGGAAGAGCTCCCTGAAGAGGAGCAGATCGACATCATCGAAGAGCTCGATGACGAACGTGCCGCCGAAGTTCTAGACCTAATGGAACCAGACGACGCCGCTGACCTGATGGCTAACCTGCCCAAGGAGCGTTCCGAGGCGATCTTCGAACTGATGGACGAAGAAGAAGCAGACGACATCCGAAAGCTGATGGAGTACGACGAGTACACCGCAGGTGGTTTGATGACCACCGAACCGATCATCTGTGCTGCCGATGCCACAGTCGCCGAGGCCATGGCCTTGATTCGCCGCAAAGAAGTTTCTCCGGTTCTTGCAGCTTCGGTGTTTGTAACCCTGCCACCTTACGAGCCAGCGACCGGTCGCTACCTTGGCGTGGTTCACTTCCAGCGCATGCTTCGCTACCCGCCTCACGAACGTCTGGGTGCTCTGCTCGACACCGAGCTAGAGCCGATCAAGGCCGACACCCACATTTCGGTAATTCACCGAACCTTCGCTAACTACAACCTCGTTGCGCTTCCGGTCGTCGATGACGAACAGCGACTACTCGGTGTGGTCACCGTGGACGACGTGCTCGACCACCTACTCCCAGAAGACTGGCGAAACGAAGACGAAAAGGCAGGTGCATGATGGCTAAGAATAACGACCGCCTAGACGCACCAATCGGCACCCGTCGATCGTTCGTCCCTCGTATCTCGATTGACCAGGAGCAGTTCGGGCGCGCTTCGGAAGCGTTCGCACGCGCCATGGGTACCGGTGCATTCCTCATCGGAATGACCATTTTCTGTTTCGTTTGGCTTAGCTGGAACACCTTCGCGCCGGTCAGCTGGCAGTTCGACCCACGGCTCACCAACTTCACCCTGCTCACCTTGATTCTTTCAATGCAGGCCTCTTACGCTGCCCCGCTCATCCTGTTGGCTCAGAACCGCCAGGACGACCGCGACCGCGTGAAGTTCGAGCAAGACCGTCAGCGTGCTGAGCGCAACCTTGCCGACACCGAGTACCTTGCTCGCGAGGTGGTGGCCCTTCGTCTGGCGATGGAGGAAATGGCTACCAAGGAGTTCGTCAAAGATGAGCTTCGCGACCTAATGCGCGAACTGGTTGAGGAACTCAAAGACACCAAGCCAGCCAAGAAGAGCAAATGATCTCACGCGAAAGCGTTCTTTCGGCACTCTCACGCGTCATCGATCCAGAACTTCGTAAGCCAATCACCGAACTCGGCATGGTTGGCGAAATCTCCGAAACCGAAGTTGAAATCAAACTCACCATCCCTACTTGCCCTGCTGCCAAGCAGATTCAGTCCGCGGCTCAGGATGCCGTGAATGAACTTGGCATAGAGGTCACGCTCTCCTCGATGACTCAGGAAGAACGAACCGCTCTCAAGGAAAATCTTCGTGCCGGCAAACCCGCCCGCACCAACCCGTTCGATGAAACATCGCTAACCAGAATCTTCCTGGTTGGTTCCGGCAAGGGTGGCGTAGGTAAATCCAGTTTGACCGCAAACCTTGCCGTGGCACTTGCCGAAGCTGGGCACTCGGTTGGACTCATCGACGCCGACATCTTCGGCTACTCGATTCCAGGCCAGCTTGGCATTAAGGACAAGCCGACCCAGCTGGATGAAATGATTCTGCCGCCGGTCGCGTTCGGTGTGAAAGTAATCTCAATCGGCATGTTCGTCGATGGCTCACAGGCCGTTGCGTGGCGTGGCCCGATGCTTCACCGAACAGTGGAGCAGTTCCTCAAAGACGTGTTCTGGGGTGACCTAGACTTCTTGCTGATCGACATGCCGCCAGGCACGGGCGACGTTGCCATCAGCCTCGGGCAACTACTACCTACAGCGAAGTCGCTGGTCATCACCACCCCACAGGCCGCAGCCTCCGAAGTTGCCTTGCGCTCCGGCGCCCTCGGCATCCAAACGGGTCAAGAGGTGTTCGGCGTGATTGAAAACATGAGCTGGCTCGAAAACGCAGACGGCTCGCGTCTGGAAATCTTTGGAAGCGGCGGCGGCCAGACCGTGGCCGATCACTTCGAGACTGAATTACTCGGTCAGGTACCAATCTCAGTCAGCCTTCGTGAATCCTCGGACGCTGGAACCCCGGTTGTAATCAGCCAACCGGAAGACCCGAGTTCCCTAGCCATCAAGAATTTGGCACAAAAAATGGCCGAGTCAAAACTCGACCTAAAGGGCAAACGCCTAAAACTTTCCTAGGTGGCTTCCGAATCGTATGGAGCCTTTTCGCCGGCGGCTAGGTAATCAACAACAGGTGCTGCGGTTGCAAGAGTCACGGTTTCCTTTACAGCGGAAACTTCAGACTTGAAATCCAGATCCTCGGTAAGAGCCTCACGAATGATGCGTCTCGGGTCGTACTGACGCGGATCCAGCTTGCGCCAGTCGACGTCTTCGAAACCTTCGCCCAGTTCGTCCTTGACCTTATCCTTGGCACCCTCTGCCATGCGTCGCAGGTTTTTGATGATGTTTGCCAAACCCTTGGCATACTCTGGCAGGCGCTCAGGGCCGAGCACGATTAGCGCAATGACCCCGAGGATCAGTAACTTCTCGCCGCTTAGACCAAACACCCTATAAGGCTACCTGTCCCCTACGCAGGTTTAGCAAGTTCGGGCTCTATCCTTGAGACAAATGGTTGACAAAATTTCTAGCTGGAAGTTCATCGAAGATTACTTCGAGGAACCGGTTTCCCTACTCAAGGCTCGCGCCCGTGCCGATGAACTCGGCATTGAGTGCGTAACTCCTGCCACCGGAGCCCAGCTAGCGTTCATTGCAAGCAGCCTCGGAGCCAAGAACATCATCGAGGTTGGAACCGGCGCCGGCGTTAGCGGTCTTTGGTTATTGAGCGCCTCGGAATCTTCGGTACTTGCAACCATTGACTCGGAACCTGAGTTCCAGGCCGCGGCAAAGTCAGCCTTCACCGATGCTGGAATTCCTGCTAATCGCACCAGAATCATCTCCGGTCGCAGCATCGAGGTTATGTCGAACATGGCAGATGCCGCCTACGACCTGGTTTTCCTAGACGGAGACCGCGAGACCCTGGAGCAGCAGATCCAGGAGTCGTCGAGACTTCTTCGCCCAGGTGGAGCAATCGTTATTGCCCACGCACTTTGGCGTGACCGCGTATCAGACCCAGCCATGCGTGATGACGCAACCGTTTCCTACCGAGAAGCCTTGAGATACCTCAGCCAGAGCGACGACTTTGTAACCGCTATTTCTTCAGTGGGCGATGGCCTGCTGATGGCCAGCCGCCGAGCATAAAAAAAATCCCGATCACGAAGATCGGGATTTTCTTTTGAAGTCGTTACTTCTTGATGACACCTTGGAATGCTGCAACGATGTCCTTGGCTTCCTGCTCGCTCACGGCTGCTACGAAGCGGCCTCCGCCTTCTAGCGGTAGGTGGAAAATAATGTTTCCCCTAGAGTCGCGCTCAACCAATACCGGTCCGTCATTGCCACGCGGTTTTTGAACTGCCATTTAGTGCATTACTCCTTGAATTACTGGCATCATTGCCTTGTTTCAATTATCCCAGACCCATGGTCTATTTGAAAATTGACTACTTGGTCAGCCAAGCCTTGAGACCGGCGTAACAGCTCTCAATCTGAGCCACAGGCACGCTCTCGTCGTCGGCGTGAGCCTTGTTTGGGTCGCCCGGGCCGTAGTTCACCGCAGGCACCCCTAGCGCCGAGAAGCGGGCCACATCGGTCCAACCATACTTAGGCCTTGCCGGCACACCAATGGCGTCCACAAACTCCTTGGCAGCCAAACGATCCAAACCAGGACGAGCGCCAGCCGACGCATCAACGACCTTCACCTCGAAGCCCGAGAAGAAGGCGCGGAGATACTCTTCGGCGTCAGACACACTCTTGCTAGGAGCAAATCGGTAGTTCACGGTAACCGTTGCCAAATCAGGAATCACGTTGGTGGCAATACCGCCGGAAACGAGAACAGCATTCAAACTTTCGCGATACTCAAGACCCTCAACCGAAACCACTTCTGGTTGGTTTCGTTCAAGTCTTTCCAAAACATCAACTAGTCCGTGAATCGCATTCTTGCCCATCCAAGGACGAGCCGAGTGTGCCTTCACGCCAGCAGCCGAAACCTCAACGCGCATGGTTCCGTTGCAGCCACCCTCGATCACGGCAGCAGTCGGCTCACAGAGCACTGCGAAGTCTGCATTCAAAACCGATGGGTGGTTTCGCGACAAACGACCCAAACCGTTTAGCGAAGCATCAACCTCTTCGTGGTCGTAGAAAACCCAGGTGACATCAACCGAAGGCGAAACTAGCTCGCAGGCCAACTTCAACTGAACCGCGACTCCGCCCTTCATGTCTACTGTCCCGCGACCCCAAAGGTGCTCTTCGCCAGCAAAATTCTCGCGACGAACCGGCAGGTTGTTTGCCACCGGAACCACATCGATGTGTCCAGCAATTACTACACGAGTCGATCGTCCCAGGTTCGTTGATGCGACAACAGCATCACCGTCACGCAAAACCGTCAAATGAGACTGAGCCTTCAGAAGCACCTCAATGGCGTCAGCCAAGGCGCGCTCATCACCAGAAACCGATGAAATGTTGCAGATGGTTTCGGTCAGACTAACCACGTCTTGCGTGGCATCCAGAGCAGTGTGAGGCATGAAATCGAGCCTACCTTGTAACCTTGAGGGGTGACTGAAACGACTTCTGTAAAAGGCAAAGCCTGGGGACATGGCCTCGCAACCATCACCCACGACGGCACCGTGCTCGACACCTGGTATCCAAACCCTCAGCTTGGCGACGCACCTAAGTCAGACGCCCTTTGGGTGGTTCCTAAGGAATTAGACGCCCTTGTTGGCGAAGACAAGCGCCGGGGCGTCCGCCTGGAAGTCGTTCGCACCGAAGTTGACCTAGAGCTACCCGTTCTAAACACCGCCGACGCCTACCTGCGCCTTCACCTGCTAAGCAACCTTTTGGTTAAGCCAAACACCATCAACCTCGAAGGGCTAATCCCAGCTCTTCCTATCGTCGCCTTCACCTCTGCAGGCCCTGTCGCCATTGATGACCTCGACGAACTACGCCCGCACCTCCAGCGAGCCGGCATCACCATCCACGCCATCGACAAGTTCCCGAGACTTACCGACTACGTAACCCCTAAGAAGGTTCGAATCGCAGATGCCAGCCGCGTGAGACTGGGCGCTCACCTCGCCCCCGGCACCACGATCATGCACGAAGGTTTCGTCAACTTCAACGCCGGAACTCTAGGAACCGCAATGGTCGAAGGACGCATCTCTCAAGGTGTTGTAGTTGGCGACGGCTCAGACATCGGTGGAGGCGCATCCATCATGGGCACCCTTTCCGGTGGCGGCAAGCAGCGCGTCTCGATCGGTACCCGCTCACTCCTCGGAGCCAACTCCGGCCTCGGAATCGCAATCGGTGACGACTGCGTCATTGAAGCGGGTCTCTATGTAACCGCAGGAACCAAGGTCACCATCATCGATGGCGGCGCAGAACGCTCCGTCAAAGCCCTCGAACTCAGTGGCATGAACAGCCTGCTCTTCCGCCGCAACTCAGCAAACGGCCGGGTAGAAGTAATGCCGAGAGAGGGTGTTGGAGTCACCCTCAACTCGGCACTACAGAATTTGTAATTACTGAACGATCGGCAAGCCGGTCAGGCTTGAGGCATTAGCTACCGCACCGCCGTTGGTCAGGTTCTTGAAGCCAAGGGCTTTCATCTGCTCGATAGCCTGTCCCGAGCGGTTTCCACTTCGGCAGTACACCACGTAGGTTCCGTTTGGATCCAGCTCAGAAATCTGGGCTGCAAAGTCCATTCCCTGAACGTCAATGTTCAGGGCACCCTCTAGGTGGCCGGATGCGAATTCCTCAGCAGTGCGAACATCGATTACTGCGGTGACCGCGGTCATGTCCACTGGTTCTGCGCAGGCGGTTAAGCCGAACATCAGACCTAGGGCGGTAATGCTGGCAATTAGAGCTTTGAATAGTCGAGTCAATTGACATCCTTTCGTATACCCCCTAGGGTATAAGAAGAAGGAGCAAAATGCAACTGGAAGCAACCGAACTGAAAGCAGCGCGCGACCGCCTGATGCGAGCACAGGGTCAGATCTTGGGCATTGTAAAGATGATCGATGAAGGTCGCGACTGCACCGATCTACTAACGCAACTTAGCGCCGCATCCACGGCCCTCACTCGAGCTGGATTCACCATCATTGCCACCGGCATGGCTCACTGCGGTACAGACGCAGAAGGAACAGCCAACCGCGAGGCACTCGAAAAAGCATTCCTGAAGTTGGCATAAGCATGAAGACGATCATCATTGGTGGCGTTGCCGTTGGAATGTCTGCGGCAACCCGTTTGCGCAGGCTCGATGAGCAGGCTTCGATCACGGTTTACGAAATGGGCGAAAACGTCTCCTACGCAAACTGCGGACTTCCCTACTACCTGAGCGATACCATCTCGGAGCGCAGCGCTCTGCTATTGCAGACCCCTGCTTCACTTCACCGACGCTTCAATCTTGATGTGAAGGTGAAGCACAAGGTTGTCTCGATCAACAAAGAGACCAAATCCGTTTCGGTTCGGAATCTTGAGACCGGTGAAACCTTTACCGACACTTACGACTACCTAGTGATTGCTACCGGAGCCAAGCCACGTAAACCTGCGGTTCCCGGCATTGAGCGCGCTCTCGTACTTCGCGATGTTGCAGACGTTGACGTTCTGAAAGCCGCCGTTTTGGCATCTGAGAACAAGAAGGCCGTGGTTATCGGAGGTGGATTCATAGGAATCGAAACTGCCGAGAACCTGATCGAGGCAGGATTCACGGTTCACCTGGTTCAGCGCGGTTCGCAACTACTTGGTGGCGTTGCTCCAGAACTCGTCGAGGTCTTCCAGAAACATCTCGAAGCTCACGGCGTCATACTTCACCTGAACTCTTCGATTGAATCAATTACCGAGAATTCGGTGGTTATCAATGGTCAAGAGGTTTCGGCCGATGTAGTGGTCTCTGCGGCAGGCGTTGAACCAGACAACGCTCTAGCAAAGGCAGCTGGGTTGAAGCTTGGTTCAACCGGAGGACTGTGGGTCGATTCTGAGCTTCGCACCTCAGACCCACACATCCTCGCAGCCGGCGATGCGGTGGAGAAGCAGGACTTCTTCGGCGAGGGTGAAACCCTGATCCCTCTTGCCAACCTGGCAAACCGTCACGGACGCCTGATCGCCGATGTGATTGCTGGGGTTGAAACCAAGGTTCGCCCGAGCATTGGAACGGCAATCATCGGCGCCTTCGGCATGGCGATTGCTACAACTGGAATCTCTCCGAAGAGCAACGTCCCGCACGCGACCATTCACCTGCACCCAGGCAGCCACGCGGGCTACTACCCTGGCGCCAAGCGCATCTCCATGGTGGTCATGTTTGATCCAAAGACCGGCAAATTGCTTGGCGCTCAAGCTGTTGGCGAAGACGGCGTAGACAAGCGCATCGATGTGATTGCTACCGCTATCTTTGCGGGTCTCACGATTGACGACCTGATGGATCTGGAACTCTCATACTCGCCACAGTATGGCTCGGCGAAAGACCCAATCAACCATGCCGGATACGTAGGCAACAACGTCCTTCACGGCAAGACCCCAATCTTCCAGTGGCACGAACTGGAACCGGAAACTTCAAAGCCAAACACCGTTCTGGTCGATGTGCGAACCGAAGCGGAAAACAACGCGGGCGCAATCCCTGGCTCGATAAACATCAGCGTTGACGAGTTGCGTGAGCACATTGAAGAACTCCGCGGCAAGCGCGTCCTAGTTCACTGTCAGGTTGGCCAACGTGGTCACACTGCAACACAAATACTCCGAGGCAACGGCATCGACGCCATCAACCTCGATGGCGGTTATCTAACTTGGAGAAGCGGCCAGGACTCAAAAGAAAGAAGCAACTAATGTGTCAGAAAGTAACTTGCCGTAAATGCGGCAAAGCAAGCTGGAGTGGCTGCGGACAGCACGTCAGCCAGGTAATGCGCGGAATCCCAAAGTCCGAGCAATGTCAGGGTCACCAGAACGACCCTAAGAAACCAGGCTTCCTCGCCCGACTATTCGGCGAGAAGTAAGAAGAAGGAGACAACCATGTGTTCACCAGCAGGCTGCGAGAAGTGCGGCAAGGTTACCTGGGCTGGCTGTGGCCAGCACATCGAAGAGGCTCTAGCGGGTTACACCGATGAGCAGCTTTGCCACTGCAACGACTAATTGCAAAAGAAAATCCCCAGTCAACCGACTGGGGATTTCACTTTAACTAGTGTGGCCAAATAACTTCCGCCAAAGTCCAGACCAAGACAAAGAGTCCGGTTGGCAGCGCGAAAATGATCAATGACCATGAGCGGTCTTTACGTAACCAAGCCAACAGCGATAGCACTAGTGCCAAGAAGATGCCGCCAAAAATTGTTGGAGTTGCGACTGGCACCGGAGCAACAAACTTCAAGACAAGCAAGACATCGAACAGCGCCGCGATTCCGAAACCTAGGATTCCGAGAATTGATTTTGGTAAAAACTTCACTTAGTAAAAACTTTCTTTCCGATACCTTGATGCTAAGCCCTCTAACCAATGGGGAACCATGCGTGTGTTTAAGTTTGGGGTATTAATAGCGGCATTAAGCCTGTTAGCGTTTGTCTATGCTTCAAATTATTCAGCGCTGGGGTCTAACCAACCCTTGGGTGTGGGTGTTTTTCATCACCTGTGCGCTGCAAGTTTTTAGAGGCTCGCCAATTGACACCATGATCTTCGGCACGAGCACATTACTGGTTTGGTTGGATGCTGCCGGTTTGGTGAAGAAGTCACTGCGTGAGCGTCCTAAGGTTTCAAACTCCACTATTGCAATCGCATTGGGAATTCTTGGCATCGCCCTAAGTTTCTTTCCTCGCCACAGCTACTTCCACGGCGCGGTCATGCTAGCCATCTTGCCAGTCGCTCTCTATCTGGTTTGGTATCGCGACCGCGGACCAAAGGAAAAGGCCGACCCACTGATGGCTCGAACCAAAGTGGTTTGGATAATCATTTGCGTAGCCCTCTGCATCTGGGAGTTCGCAGCCAACATCATGGGCCAACTTGAGAACGACCTATACAGCCACCCGACCATAAGTATTCTGATGGACCCATTCATGGACTCCACGTTCGGTCAGAGCATCTTCGTAGTTCTCTGGCTACTGTTGGGAGTTGGCCTTTTGAGGATTTGGGGTCGGAAATGACTCACCCCCAGATCGTCATTACTGGTTACCTGGTAGCCGTCGCACTGGGATTGAGCGTGTGGCTGCTAACCCACTTCGGCGCTTTGAAGCTCACCAAGGTCGGCGACATGATGGAGAGAATCCTTCATCATCGCACTACAAGAATCGCCATCATCCTGGCCTGGTGGTGGGTTGGCTGGCATTTCCTAGTCAACGAGGTCACCCGCTAGTTGAAAGCTAGATGATGCGGTTCTTCGGGTCCACGAACAAATGAACCAGGTTACCGATCAGGTCAGCGCGAATAACGGCGCGTGCTACATACTTCGAATCAAGCTCGAAGTCGAAAATCGAACGAGCCTTGGTGTCTAGTTCACTGATTTCGCCGATGACCATACCCTCGCAGACAACATCAAATAACTTGGTCTTGATTGGCTTGTCGTCGATGGCTTCGCGGCACTTGAGAAACACCTTGCCCTGCCAGAATGGGCCACCCTCTTCAACACCCTGCTTCAATAGAGTGAGTCGATTTTCAGCGTAGCGAGCGTGTCCGTAAATGCGGAAGTGTTCCTCGTTTTCGGTTGGCTTTAGGAACATCTGTGGTAGCACAATCTTTTGTGCAATAAAGGCGTCAATGTTGGACTCAACGTCTCCCGAGCGTCCGCTAAACAGTCCCAATGAGAGCCCCTAAACCAAATAAATATTCGCTTAAGGCTACGTTTTTTATCTATACAGTGTCAAATTGCCGAGCACTTTTGGGTGCGTTTTTGCTTTGGTTATAAAGTGAGACCATGAGTCAGCGCCCAACCATTCTGGTTATTGTTCACAACCTCGACGACCACCTCAACGAAATGGCCGTGCCAATCGCTGAGGCAGGCATTTTGATGGACACCTGGGACGTTGTGAATGACCACGACAACCGCCCAAAACTAGACGAACTGGGCAAATACGCTGGAATCATCTCGCTCGGTGCTCACGCGGGAGTGCTCGAAGAAGCAGAGCACGACTGGATGCCTCACGAGCGCAAGATCATCCGCTACGCACTCGACACCGAACTTCCATTCCTTGGTCTCTGTTTTGGTTCTCAGATCCTCGCCTCAACCGCCGGAGCAAAGGTTTACAAGGCCGAGCAGGGCGAGTTTGCATGGACCAAGCTAAACGTGCTCCCTGAAGCCGCTAGCGACCCCGTGCTGGGTGTATTGAAGCCAGATGCCAACGCTTTCCAGTTCCACTTCGACTCGTTCGAACTTCCAGACGGCGCAGTGCTGATGGCTGAGACCAACGGCACCAACGAAGCGTACCGGGTTGGAAATAAAGCCTGGGCAACCCAGTTCCACCCAGAAGTGGGTCTATCCCAGCAGCTAGCCTGGCTCAGCACCTACCGCAACGCATTCCAAAACCAGGGAATCGACATCGACGAACAGATCGAGAAATCACACGAACTTGCCGCTAGCTATCGCCAGCAGGCGTGGGATCTATCGGCAGCGTTCGCTAAGCAGGTGCTGGAGCACCACAACGGCTAAGCGAACTGCCGTAGTGGCTCAATCGACTTCAGAAGTTCTTCTAAGTTATCGCTAGCGATTTCCTGGTCAAATTTTGCTTGCATGACGATCCAGTAGCTCGGGCTAAGACCGAAGGCTCGTGACAACCGCAGGCCTGTGTCAGGTGTAATGGCTCGCTTTCCGTGAACTATTTCGTTGATTCGACGTGCCGGCACATCAATTGCTTTAGCGAGCTCATACTGAGAAATCGACATCGGTTTCAAGAAATCCTCGAGCAGAACGACGCCAGGGTGAATTGGTTCAAATTCCTTTTTCATTGACATTCCCTTCTAGTGATAATCCGCAATTTCAAGTTCTTCCGGACCGAACTTGGTCCACACAAAACAAATTCGCCATTGGTCATTTATGCGAATACTGTGTTGACCCTCACGATTACCCTTCAGCGCTTCCAAGCGATTGCCAGGCGGGATCCTTAGGTCCCCCAAAATTTCAGCGCTATCTAGCTGCATTAGTTTTCGCTGAGCAATTTTCTGGACGTCGCTAGACAATTTCTTCGACGTGATGCGGTTCCAGACCTTTTCGGCCTCCGAATCCTTGAAAGAAACGATCATGGCAAAATAATAACGCCTCGCGTTATTATCGCGAAGCGTTATTAATAAATTGTTGAAAACTAAACGTTGAAGCGGAACTCCACCACATCGCCGTCGTGCATGACGTAGTCCTTGCCTTCCATGCGAACCTTTCCGGCTGCTTTGGCATCGTTCATGCTGCCGGCTGCGTCTAGGTCTGCAAAAGAGACAACTTCAGCCTTGATAAAGCCACGCTCGAAGTCGGTGTGGATCACACCAGCAGCCTGAGGAGCCTTGTCGCCGATGCGAATGGTCCAGGCGCGTGCTTCCTTAGGACCTGCCGTTAGGTAGGTCTGAAGACCGAGAGTCTTGAATCCCACGCGAGCAAGCTGGTCTAGTCCAGACTCGCCAAGACCTAGCGACTCGAGAAGTTCGTTGGCTTCGTCTGCGGTGAGGTCGATTAGTTCGCTCTCAACCTTGGCGTCTAGGAAGACAGCTTCGGCAGGTGCTACAACATCCGCGAGCGCCTTCTTCTTGGCTGGGTCGGTCAGGATGCTTTCGTCCACGTTGAATACGTAGAGGATTGGCTTTGCGGTTAGTAGACCGAGTTCCTTGATAGGGGCTAGGTCTAGCTTGGTGGCACTCAGCGGGGTGCCATCGTTTAGGAGCTTGATTGCTTCGTCCACAGTTTCAAGAACCGAAGGCTCAAGCTTCTTGCCCTTGATTTCCTTTTCGATTCGAGTGCGAGCTTTCTCCAGGGTCTGAAGGTCAGCCAGGATCAGCTCGGTGTTGATGGTCTCGATGTCGCTGTGGGCATCAACTTTGCCGTCAACGTGAATCACGTCTGGGTCGGCGAAACCACGAACCACCTGAGCGATTGCGTCTGCCTCACGAATGTTGGCGAGGAACTGGTTACCAAGCCCTTCACCGACGGAAGCACCACGGACGATGCCAGCGATGTCGACGAACGAGACCGGAGCAGGCAGGATGCGCTCGCTTCCGAAGATCTCGGCGAGACGGTTAAGTCTGGCGTCCGGTAGGTTCACCACACCAACGTTTGGCTCGATGGTTGCGAACGGGTAGTTCGCTGCGAGCACGTTGTTCTTGGTGAGTGCGTTGAAAAGAGTTGACTTGCCGACGTTTGGTAGTCCGACGATTCCGATAGTTAAGGCCACTAAGAGAGTTTAATTGACTAGTGCCCCTGAACTTCACCGCAATTGACTTTGAAACTGCAAATGGATCCCCGGCAAGCCCTTGCGCGGTTGGCCTGGTTCGCGTTCGCGATGGCAAGTTGGTTGACGGTTTGGCCATGCTTTTTCAGCCGCCTTACCCGCACAACTGGTTTCACCAGGGAAATATCGGGGTTCACGGCATTCGCCCGAGTGATGTTGAAGATGCAATCACCTGGGACGAGGCGCTATCTAACCTTCTCGAATTCGTTGGAGATGATGTGTTGATTGCCCACAACGCCCCGTTCGACATGGGAGTGTTGAAGGCAGCGGCCGGAGCAATTCAGGTGCCACTGCCGCAGTTCAACTACACCTGCTCCCTAGAGATCTCGCGGAAGACTTACAACCTCGATAGTTACCGCTTAAATGCGGTTGCCTATGCCATCGGTCACGAGGATTTCAAACACCACGACGCCCTAGCCGATGCCGATGCCTGCGCTCGCATCATCGTCCACGCCTCGAAACGCCACGGGGTTGAAACTGTGGACGAACTGGTGGCAGCCGTGGGAAAGAAACTCAAGGTTTTAGTTACCGAGTAATGTCGTGGGGCTGTGGCAAGGTATGCCCATGGACCCAATTGTTTATCTCGTGATCGGCCTTGCGCTCGGTGTTGTTGTCGGCTACTTCGTGGGCGCGAGTCGTGCCAAGACCTCAGACCCTGCAACCGCTGCGCTACTGCGTGCTGAGCAGGAACGTTCGCTTCGTGCCGAAGATGAACTCAAGCAGATCCGTGAGACCGCCCGCCTGCAGGCGGAACAAGACGCCAAGGTGTTGGCAGAGATTTCTCCGCTTAAGGCGAAGCTTGGTGAGATGCAGACCAAGGTTGAAGGGCTCGAAACCGAACGTCGTGAGCAGTTCACCACGATCAGCGAACAGATTCGAAACCAGCAGGCACTCGATGCTCAGTTACGTAACACCACTGCCGTTCTAGCGAACGCGCTGACCAATAACCAGACTCGTGGTGGCTGGGGCGAAACCCGTTTGGAAGACATCGTGAAGTCGGCAGGTCTCGTCAAGGGTGTTCACTACGAGACTCAGTTCGAAACCATTAACCACGACGACGTGAAGATTCGCCCAGACATGGTGATCATCCTGCCGGATGAGAAGTTCGTAGCCATCGACTCTAAGACCCCAATGGCCGGTTACCTCAAGGCGCTTGAAGAACGTGAAAAGGGCATCGACGCCAACAAGGACCTGGTCAAGCAGTACATGAAGCAGCACATCACCGATGTGAAGAAGCACATTCAGGATCTAGCGAAGAAGGATTACTGGTCTGGTCTTCCTAACTCCCCTGAGTTCACTCTCTTGTTCATTCCTTCCGAACCGGTACTGGCTGCGACTCTGGATGAAGAGAACCTGATGGAGTACGCGTTCCAGAACCGTGTTGCTCTGGTTTCGCCGGTTTCACTGTTTTCGGTTCTCAAGACAGTTGCCTACACCTGGCGTCAGAATGCCGATGAGAAGGTAATCCACGACATCATCGACCTAGGCACTGCCCTCTACCGAGAGGTGCGCATCATCGGAGATAAGTACTCGAAGCTCGGTGGTCACATTGATGCCGTTGTGGACGACTACAACAAGCTGCTTTCGAACCTAGACAAAAGTTTCTTGAAGCCAACCCGTGATTTGAACACTGCTTCGCAGAATCGCCTTGGCATTGAAGAGATCCCTGAGCCAAAAGCGATCGAGCGAGACCGCAAACGACCCGCCAGCCAGGAACTCACAGAAGGCACTGAGAACGACGCCTAAGGGTTACAAAGCCCATAGATTGACTTGTTGACTAGGTATACTTTTTGGAAGTAGCAGACGAAGAAGTCTTGCCGGATTTATCCCAACAAGACACTCTGCACCTAGGAGACTCTCATGAGCGGCGCCCCAGTCATTACCTTGACTCCAGCACCAACACTTGACCGTACCTACTTCGTTCACAACCTGATCGAGGGTGGCGTAAACCGCGCAGACGGCGTTGCCGAAGAACTAGCCGGCAAGGGCATCAACGTAACCCGAGGTCTTTACCTTGCGGGCATTCAGGCTCCTGGCGTCGTGCCAATCGGTAACAGCGACCCAGGTGTGCTGGCTCGCACCGGCACCATGGACTACTTCATCCCTCACTGGGTTGATGGCACCCTTCGCGTTTCTACCACCATCGTTGAAAAAGACGGACCGACCACCAAGGTCAACGAGGCTCCTCGTCCCCTTTCGGACAGCGACTGGAAAGAAGTTGTAGCTCTCACTATCTCCAAGCTCAAGGAGAACCACTCTCGCTGGCTAGTAGTTGCTGGTGCGCTTCCAATCGACAAGAGCACCGGAAATTTTGTAGACATCGAGCCTCTGATTCTGGCTGCTCGTGAACTAGGTGTTCGCGTTGCCATGGACTCGAGTGGAGAGCCATTAAAGCTTTACGCAAACAAGGGTCTACCTTCGGTCATCAAGCCAAACGCACACGAACTTGCAGAGACCATTGGTCGCGATCTTCACACCGTTGGTGACGTAATCGATGCAGCTCGTGAACTTTGTGGCAAGGGTGTTGAATGCGTCCTAGCTTCGCTTGGCCCAGACGGCATGGTTGCTGTCACAAATGAGCACGCCTGGGCTGCGAAAACCGGCCCGGTACAGGTAATCAACACGGTTGGTGCTGGAGACGCAACTCTTGCTGGATTCCTTTCGGCAGTTGTAAGCAACCCAGTCGTTAACAACGACGAGTTCGGCGTTGGCTTCAACGTTCCACTGGGTGTTTCCACTGCGGTTCGTTGGGGTGCTGTTGCCGTGACTCAGCCAACCTCTGGTTTGACCAGCCTTGAGAACATGCCTGAGTCGACCGTAACTGACTCACCTGACCGCTCGACCCCACTTGAGGAAGTCGCTTACGCGGTTCCAACCAAGTAATTAGCGCGGAACAGTAATCTCGATCAGTCGGGGTTCCGAAATAGCGGTGTCTAGAACCAAACTCTGAATCGTGAGTTTGCCTTCGTCCTCGCGGATTCCCTTCACCAGAATGCCGTCGGTCACACCGGTCAGCACAAAGACGTGACGATCGCCGCCAACTAGGTCTTCGAGTTCAAACTTCTTATCGAGAGGGTAGCCAGCTGCAAGGGCGCGTTCAATCTCTTCAAAACTCTGCGGAGCCAGGATGCCCTGCATGTAGCCGCCGAGCACGCGAAGAGCAACCGCTGTGACCACACCCTC